>NZ_MTQB01000028.1:0-49927 GCF_001974855.1 Pseudoalteromonas sp. SK18
AAATGGTCTAATCCCATTTAATTACATCTGTGCTTGCCTTGATGAACTGTGCCAGCCTGAGCCCGATATCGACAGCTTGTTACCCTGGAATTTTAAAACATAGGTGTAGTTCGCTAGACGCTCACGTCTCGTTTAAGGTAGTCTCCCCCTGAAAAACATGGAAACTGGTTTTTAGATGTTCATAGTTGCATGGAATCAATGGGTACTCTAAGCAAGAGGCGCTCCATACTTCCTGGGGAGTTTTGCCATTGAGTTCATTGTGTGGCTGATTTACATAATGCACTAAAAAATCGTGGAGATTCTGAACGAAGCTATCTACCGTCATGGCGGCAGCTTGTTTTAGCGTTTCATCTGTAGGGTTCCTGTTAGTGTTTTTCCCTTCATAACGCTTACCTTTGTATCCAGGCACGCCATGCACGATTTTATTGCCAACTTTAAGCTCAGCGCTTTCTAAAAACTCACTTCGGATCGTTTTATTAAATGATTCTACAAAAGGTTTTTTGTAGGGCTGATTGCTTGGCGCGTAAATCAGTTCACACTTCAATGATTCAGCTGTTTTTGCAAATGTTTCATTATTGAACCCCGGACCATTATCGCAAATTATTCTGATAGGTATGCCAAATGCATCGAGTTGTTCACTCGCGGGTATAACAATATTGCGAAGTAAGTTAACGCCACCGATAGCCTTTTCGGCTTCACCAAACTCCACAGTGACTGCAATCGGGTAGCGAGAATGACAATCAATGGCAATATATAAAGCGACTTTTCCAGTAACTTCTCCAGTAGTATCATCAATTAGGCGAAGATTAAGCGCTAATCTATCTGCTTCTATACGCGTAAGTACTCGATCCGTTTTGATGCGAGTTTTGTATGTTCTCATTAGCTTATTGACTTCAGCTCTGTTGCCCGAAGCTTCGGCACGGTCTAGATCGTTGAAGCTGTGATGGTGCTTTCTAAATTTTTCTCTACTTACGATGGTAATGGTAGGGTCATTCATCTCGTTGACCCAATTCTCATACTTTGCATGTCCTACAGCAATACTTGGAGTTATTTTTCCCATCATGAACTTTTCGTAACCCTCCCACATGATTTGTTCAGAGCGAGAGTCTGTTGTATTTCTCTTAGACTTTCGTTTTGGGAGAGAGTCAATATGACTAAACCCAGCGTCTTTAAACCTCTTCCACCACCTTGATAAGCTTGATTGGCTTGGATGCTTTACTTTAACAACTGTCCCTGGTTTGCTATTTATTGTTTGCTGCTCTTCCACTTCAGCTATAACCCGTTTATAAATTGATAACGTGGTCATATGTGCGTTTTCTTCTTCAAAAATCTTTTTCATTAAAGAAAGGTAAGGTGCTTGCTTTTCTTTTATTAGTTTTTGGAATGGATCTAATGCTGAATGAGGTGAATTAGGGGTAACTGGTATCAAATAAGTTTTTAAGGCAAATGCAAACTCATTACGAGTAAAAGTTTGCAGCTCCTTGGTTTTAATATCTCTAGTAACTACGTTTAATTGATCGCAAAACAAGATATCGAATTTACGATCTTTATCATCTAATAGTTGAGAATAAGGAAGTATATTCATCGAGCTTAATTTCTCAATTGAGTGCTGTCAGAAAGCTTTACAGTATTGTCAAACCCGATGTGTGAGTGAGCGAGTAGAGCAAAAGGAACAAATGGGCGAATGCCAATAGATTCAGCTTGTTTCCTCAAATCACCAAAAGTAGTTGGGAATGAATTAACTAAAGGTAATAATTTATGAACTTCGATCGGTTCTGTTCTTAGGTAGGGGTAAAGTGTTTTAAAGTTGCCAATAGTAATTGGGTTTAAATCCTTTTCAGTGACAATACGAACAGGGCGCCCAGTTAAGTGCTCAATATACTGCGCCTTTTCAGTAAACTTGTTTATAAAAGTTTTAGAATGCACGTACTTGTATGGATGCGGGTCAAAGTAAATACTAGAACCATTTTGAAGCTCAACTAATACATCGGGCGTATAGCGACCTGCTGGTGTATCCGCACTCTCTGGTTGGGTTGTATAGGCAGACACTCGTTCGTCAAATTCGAGCCAATACAAAAAGTCTAGCTCTAATGTTGATTCAACCCAAACATGGCAATTGTTCTTTAAACTGTAAAAGTAGTCTACGGGCCTATCTCGCCTGATCCTACGAAGTGTTCGCTGTTGCATAAAATTCTCCAAACATCCTGTTTATAGCTGCGTCATTCCTTGTGATTGATGAGCAAGTCATCATTTGAAGATGCATACTTGAGACTAGCTAAGTTAACCTATTTAATTTCCGTATTGCACTCAATCTTCATTAACGATCATAGCAGATAATTTCCAGATGGATTTCGTTGGTATGAAATAAAATCAAATAAAACAATGCCTTAAATAATATAACCAAGCAGTAAACAAAGATGAATAAGCACTTTCTTTGATAAATCAGCTAACTAGTCTAAATGATGAGAAATTTTTGATGTTGATAATTTTTTTGAGAAACTTGTTGTATTCGAATATAGGTATCTACAGTATTAACATTTCCACTTCTAGTACCTTTGCGAAGTTCGGCTGTGAGTGATGAAGAGACGGTCATGATAACTTTATGTAATTAGTTTTATTCTGCAAAGCCGGCTATCGTCTAACTCGTATTTGCCCCAAAATGAGTTTAGTTGAGCGTCGCAAATGTGCGAATAAGAGACAGTCAGAGTTATCTGGATATCTGGACTTAATTCTACAAAGCGGACGCTTAGCGAACCCGTTCATGCCCTAAAATTGAGGTTAGGCAATTAATTGCACCTTAAGAACGTTTAGCCAACCCGCATTAATTGTATAATGATGTCTCTTCTTCGAAAGAGTGTGTTTATGAGAACCATTGGAAAACTGGCAAAATATTTAGATATCTGTGTTGAAACTATCCGCTTTTATGAGCGCCAAGGTTTAATAGAACAGCCACCAAAACCAGAATCAGGTTATCGAATGTATGGCGAAACTCATGCCAGTCAACTCAAGTTTATTCTCAAAGCTAAAGCATTAGGATTTACCCTAAAAGAGATAGAATCACTGATGTCTTTAAGCAGTAATTGCGCTGAAGTCGAATCGTTGGGCTTACAAAAGCTGCAACTGATTCGAGATAATATCAGTGATTTAAAGAGGTTGGAAAAAGTAATTCAAGATATGACAGACTCATGCAAAGCCAATCAAGATCCAAAAACCTGCCCAATTATCAATTCGCTTAAGTAGTCATTGACTCCGTACCCATGTACGGAGTTTAAAATACCTCAAAAATAGAGGTAATTATGATTAATAAAATTCTCGATAAAATCGGCTCTGGTGGCGTTTGGCTAGCCGCGCTAAGCTGCACAGCGTGTTTTCCTGCACTCGGCTCATTAGCATCAGCTCTTGGATTGGGTTTCCTATCACACTTTGAAGGAATTGCTGTTAACACCTTATTGCCCTTGTTTGCTTCACTAGCGTTATTAGTTAATTTCTATAATTGGTATCAACATAAGCATGTGGTAAGAGGCATTTTAAGTGTCATTGGCCCAATTGCAGTATTGTTAACCCTTTATCCATTGTGGCAATACGACTGGAGCACTTACTTATTTTATTTTGGGATCATTTGGATGGTTGTCATGTCAGTGTTGGATATGGTTAAGCCTGTTAAGGAGCCAGTATGCAAGGTATAGAGTTAGAATCAAAGATAACCTGTCCAGAGTGCGGGTTTAGTAAGGTTGAGACTATGCCTACAAACGCTTGTCAGTGGTATTACGAATGCGGAAGCTGTAAAACATTGCTTAAGCCGTTAAAGGGAGATTGTTGCGTTTATTGTTCTTACGGAACAGTAAAGTGTCCTCCTATTCAAGAGGGGAATAGTTGTTGCACTGGTAAATAATTCATTCCCCTGACTGCTTAGTGTCAGGGGAAAGCCTTAATGCAAATTGTTTACTTGGTTCTTCCTGTGGCTGGTAACTTGGCAGAAATAAGTGCCGCTAAACTAATAAAAGCAAACGAAATACCCAAGCAAGCAGCTAACCCGTATAGCTGGAAAACCCAGCCTGACAACACTGTGCCAATTAAACGCCCCATTGCATTTGCCATGTAGTAAAAGCCAACATCTAACGAAACGCCATCGGCATCAGCCATGCTAACAATCAAGTAACTGTGCAGTGAAGAGTTAATGGCAAACAGTACGCCAAATACCATTAAACCAGCAATGAGCAGTGTTTTAACTTCCCAGCTAAAGTATAACGATAAGGCAATACCTAATGTCACCAGTGCTAATAAGCTTGCCCATTTTACAGTTTCAGTCGCAGGAGAAACGCTATCTTTGAAGTTGATTAGCTTAGGTGTCATTGATTGCACAATTCCGTAACCAATCACCCAAAGCGCTAAGAAACCGCCAACCGTCCAATGATCCCATTCAAAGGCTTGCGACAAGAACACAGGTAGTGCAACTACAAACCAGACGTCACGCGCACCAAACAAGAAGAGTCGTGCAGCCGACAATATATTAATAGAGCTGCTCTTTGAGAAAATGTCTGTAAACTTAGGTTTGTTCTTGGCTTTACCAAGGTCGCTTTTCAAAGCATACAGGCTGTAACACCAAACAAGAGCCAGAGCACCTGCCATTAACAACATTGCTCCTTTAAAGGTAAGCAAGGTTAACAGTAAGCCGCCTAAGAAAAATCCAACGCCTTTCAGGGCATTCTTAGAGCCTGTTAATACCGCGACCCATTTAAATAATGTGCCTTCTTGCCCTGCGGCAACCAACATCTTAATTGAGCTTTTCGCGCTCATTTTATTTAAATCTTTGGCAATGCCTGAAAGCGCTTGTGCAATCATCACATAGACAACGGTTAACCATTCAGCGGGAACGGCTAACATCAGCAAGGCGATTATTTGAATCGCCAAACCGATGTTCATGGTTTTATTTAGCCCTAAACGGGCACCTAAGAAGCCGCCAACTAAATTAGTGACAACACCAAAGATTTCATAAAACAAGAACAACATCGCAATGCTCAGCGGACTATAGCCTAACGCGTGGAAATGAAGCACTACCAACATGCGTAGTGCGCCATCGGTTAAGGTAAATGCCCAATAATTGCCTGTTACAACAAGGTATTGCTTAATATCGTCAGATAATGATGCCAAGCGCTTCATAGTATTACATTATCCCTTAATTGATAAACCAACTTTGCGAGCAAGCTCAGCCGTTCTGTTGGCGTATCCCCACTCGTTGTCATACCATGTGTATAGCTTCACCTGAGTGCCATTCACGACCATTGTTGATAGTGCATCTACAACGCTAGAACGAGGGTCGGTTTTATAATCAATTGATACTAGAGGCTTTTCTTCATAACCAAGAATACCCTTTAATTCACCTTCAGCCGCTTCTTTCATCCAAGCGTTAATTTCAGCTTCCGTTGTTGGACGCTCAACTTCAAATACACAGTCTGTAATTGACGCATTCGCCAAAGGTACACGTACCGCGTGACCATTTAGCTTACCTTTTAACTCTGGGAAAATATGAGTAATAGCCGTTGCCGAACCTGTGGTAGTTGGGATTAGGCTCATGCCACACGCACGCGCTCTACGTAAATCTTTATGCGGAGCATCTAGAATCGTTTGAGTGTTGGTAATGTCGTGGATAGTCGTCATCGAGCCATGTTTGATGCCGATTTTATCCAGTAACACTTTCACCACTGGTGCTAAGCAGTTTGTGGTGCAAGACGCTGCCGTTACGATTGAGTGCTGTTCAACATCATATAGATGGTCGTTAACCCCCATAACCACATTAAGTACACCTTCTTCTTTTACGGGTGCTGTTACAACGACTTTTTTTACTCCTTGGTCTAAGTAGGCTTGTAGCAACTCAGTTTTCTTCATCTTGCCTGACGCTTCAATGACCAAATCACATTCAGACCAATCCGTATCATTAATTGCTTTGTTTTGCGTTACACGAATGGCTTGACCATCAATTATCACGTTATTGTCATCATGGGTTACATCATGTGACCAAGTACCATGCACAGAATCGTACTTTAATAAATGTGCTAGCGTTTCTGCATTGCCAGCAGGATCGTTGATTTGCACAAACTCAATGTCTTGCCAACCAAAAGCAGCTCTAAGTGTTAAGCGACCCATGCGGCCAAAACCGTTAATACCAATTTTAATTGCCATTGTTAAGCTCCTACTATTTGAAACTCATTGAAAAAAGAAAGTTGTACTGGGTGTGAGAGCGCTTTAGGGCGCATTTTCTGCACTTGTTTAATAATGTCTGCCTTGTCGTAACCTAGTTCAAACATCAGTAGTCCAATGACTAAGCCTGTGCGACCAGAGCCGCCTTTACAATGCACGGCAATGGTGCCTTGATTGCGTAAGATAGATAGCATGTCATCAAGGTTTGATTTGAACGCTGCTGCAAAATCTTCATTTGGTGCATCGTCATCTAAAATAGGTAACTGAAACCATTTAATACCTTGTGCATCACACACTTGAGGAAGGTCTTCGGCTTCATTCTTGTTCATTTCTGCATCGTACATCAGCGTCACAATCGCTTGTGCTCCAGCATCTTTCAATTGTGTAACCGATGTTGTTAAATCAACGTCTTTTGTTCCGGGGCAAGGAGTAAAGATAAAGCTTGCGCCATTATCAAGTGTTAGTATGTCATATGGATGAGTGTGCATAAAAAGCCTCTTAATTATTCGTTAAACCAATGTTTTGTTCTGTTCACAATCGATACGAGAGACAACATAACTGGAACTTCAACCAGAACCCCAACCACGGTCGCCAATGCAGCGCCTGAATGTAAGCCGAAAAGGGAAATAGCTACTGCCACTGCCAATTCAAAGAAGTTAGATGTACCAATCAAACAAGAAGGTGCAGCAATGTTGTGCTTAAGCTTGAGTCTGACCGCGATAAAATAGGCAATAATGAAAATGCCATAGGTTTGCAGGATAAGCGGAATGGCGATTAGCAAGATATTAAGTGGTTGCTCAATAATGGTGTTAGCTTGAAAGCCAAACAGCAAAACGACTGTTGCCAGTAAACCGATAACAGAAAACGGTTTTAACTTCTCTAGCAAACTTGTGATAGCTGCTTCATCGCGACCTGAGCTGTTTAAGTGTTTTCTAGTCAGGATTCCCGCGATTAAAGGGAGCAATACATACAAAATCACCGAGATAAACAAGGTGCCCCAAGGTACATGAATGTCTGTTACACCAAGCAATAACCCCGCAATGGGAGCGAATGCAAAAATCATGATGATGTCGTTCACCGACACCTGAACTAAGGTATAGTTCGCATCACCTTTGGTTAATTGCGACCAGACAAACACCATTGCCGTACACGGTGCTACGCCAAGTAAAATCATTCCTGCGATATATTCTTGCGCAGTTTCTGGTGAAACAAAATCGGCAAACAATCCTTCAAAAAACAACCAACCCAATGCAGCCATAGAAAATGGTTTGATAAGCCAATTAATCACTAAAGTTAACACAAGTCCTTGTGGATTTTTGCCTACTTCTTTAATTGTTGAGAAATCTATTTGTACCATCATGGGGTAGATCATTACCCAAATGAAAACTGCAACAACCACATTGACATGGGCAACTTCAAGCTTTGCTATCGCTTCAAAAAGAGGTGGGTAAACAACCCCCAGTGCCATACCAGCAGCAATTGATATCGCAACCCAAACAGATAAATAACGTTCAAAAATCCCCATAGTCATATTCCTTAATTACAGCAGCTTGCAACACGCGTTGGGCGATCACCCATAGCATTCAATCTGGCTAGCTCTTGTTCAATAAAAATAGGTTCATTCACTACCGTTGATGTAATAGTTTGCTTCATCCACTCTGGTAGTGTTGGATTAATTGAATAAAATACCCATTGCTGATGCTTTCTGTCAGATAAAATGCCAGCTTTTCTAAGCTGTGCTAAGTGACGGGATACTTTAGGTTGGCTTTCTTCATCTAGCGCAGTCATTAACTCACAGACACATGCTTCACCTTCAACAGCAATAATTAATAGACTTTTCAAACGAATATCATCAGCTAACGCTTTGTAAAAAGTAGTTGGTGTGATTGGCGCTGGTTTTTGCTTTTCCTGTATCAGCAAAAACATTTTGAGCCGTTCATTTAGCTCTTGTAGCGTTTTTTCAAACGGGTTGGCATCTCTACGAGAACGAGGTTCAGGGAAATCCCAAGCAAGGCTGTTAGTACCATTGACTCGGCTATCACACTCTTTTGCCGCTTTATCACACAGGGTAATAACAAAATCAAAATGGATATTGCTAACTTCATCAAGGTGTTTTGAACGTAAGCCATCAGTCCGCAACCCAAAGTGCTCTATAGCTGAAAGCGTACGAGCATCAACACTATGTGGCTCAGTCCCCGCGCTGTAGACTTCATACTTGCCTTTTCCGTGATGTTTTAATAACGCCTCAGCCATGATAGACCTAGCTGAATTTTCAGTACATAAGAAGAGAACTTTCATGAATTACCCCTATAACAAATTAATTATATAATAAATTTGTTATACCTGTAATGCAATACATTTTTTGAAACTGAAAGTTACGACTAATCCTTTGTACCAAAATAACAGTTTCGCAAGCACATTTTTGTTTTAATAGATTTAGATGAACGTCCATTATTGTGGCTTAAGTTGTGTGAATAAGTAGTTGAGATGCTCTAACGCATTTTTTCAAAATCCTAATCAGTAATACATCCGCTATCCTCCATAATGACTTTTAAATAGGAGGTCACTATGAAACCAGAACTAAATCACAATGCTACTGGTGTGAAACGCCCTTTCAAGCTTGAAGAGATTTGGCGTATTCGCACTCGAATAGAAATTCAAAACAACTTGATGCAATTGGCCCTACTTAACAAGCTAAGATCATGTGACTTACTCTCTTTAAAGTTCGAGACGTCGCTACTCACGACCAAGTATTTGAGAGGGTTCAATTGACGCAGAAGAAAACAGGGATAGAAGTTCAATTTGAGATAACTCCGAGAACACAACAAAGTATTAGCCGTTGGGTTCAAGAAGTTAAATTGCAACCTAGTGATTATTTGTTTCGGAGTTTACGTCGCTCTAATCAACCAATAAGCTATTCATATTACAGGTCTATCACCAGGAGTTGGGCGGAACAATTAGGGCTTGATTCTGACCTATATGGAACTCACTCAATGAGAAGAACCAAAGCGACTTTAGTTTATGCTCGAACCAAAAATATACGTGCCGTTCAGTTACTACTTGGTCATACAAAAATTGATAACACCATCAGATATTTAGGAATAGAGATTGAAGACGCCATTAAAATATCGAGAGAAACCGATTGTTGATTTAACGCAGGCAGTGTTCTTATACTGCCCTTGCCCTAAAACGAGTTAATTTAAATGCTCTAAGGGCGGCTTTGAGCGAAAAGCAGACATTGACCGTTAATCGTTTCAACGACGGCAATTAGCCATACGTTGCATGTTTGCTCCCTTACTGGTTTTACGATATCCAAAACCGACATAACGACCATTAAGCAAATACCAAAGTAAAATAGGTATGTGCTCCAATCATATAGCCAAAGAGGATAAAGCGTTAATAGCACTGCTACAGGCCCTAGAATGCTGAAGACAGCTCTGGTATGGTTTTTATTTTTGTGCGAGTTGTATAAGTTTACCAATAGTTCCAAAGATGCAAAAATAGGTAAAAGCGTATTTACAGCTATTCCTTCGAAGTGAGAGAAGAAGCCTAGTCCTAATGCCGATGCAAGTGACCTTAATGCAGGGAAGCAGGCCGTGCCGCTAGCCAAACGCCACTAGAGCCTACTCTGTCTAATATTTTATTTATCATTTTAAAGTCTATTGGTTGATATTACCATCATTCTAAACTCCGTATATAAGTACGGAGTCAATCATTTTAATGAATCAATTATGGGGCAATGTGTTGGATCTTCGTTTTGCATACAGGTATTTGTCATATCCACAATTACTTTCTCTAAACGTTGAAGGTCATTAATTTTGTCTCGAATGATTGCTAACTTTTGTCGGCTTAATAGCTCAACTTGAGTGCAGTTGCTGTCCATAGACATTAGCGATTTTATTTCTCTTAACGTAAAGCCGAGCGCTTTGGCTTTTGTGATAAACCTAAGTTGTCCTGCTATTGTTTCGTCATATTGTCTATAACCAGATATTGGTTTTTCAGGTTGTGTAATCAGCCCTTCTCGTTCATAAAAACGAATGGTTTCTACATTTAAATTTAATGATTGTGCTAATTTGCCAATGGTTTTCATTATTGCCTTTGTGAATACTACTAATCTAAAGTTATATTTAGTTTAGCTATCCAATGATTTGATGATGCCGCACGCTTCAATTGTATTGTCTGAACCACAAGCACTTGCCATCTGTTGTAATTCAGCTTTAAGCGCCCTTAATTCTTTCATACGTTTATTCACTAGTGCAAGTTGCTGATCAATTAATGCATTAACGCTAGAGCAGCTTTCTTCTGGCTTATTTTTTAATTCGATAAGACGTTTAATATCATTGAGTGATATATCTAGGCTGCGACAATGCTTTACGAATTCCAATTGTTTAAGTGCTTTACTATCATACAGCCTGAAATTACCTTCTGAACGGTTTGGATTTAACAGTAATCCTTCTCTTTCATAATATCTAATCGTTTGTATTGAACAGCCCGATTTTTTTGACAATTCGCCTATTTTCATCAATTTCCCCCAGACATTTGACTCTATAGTTACTATAGGATCTATAGTATAGGTATGCAACGAAAGGGATATATAAAAATGACTGAGAAATATTTAAACAATACGAATATCGTTAATTTTGAACACAAAGATATCCAATCCCTGATCGATCAACGAGGGTGGAAAAATTTGGATAATTTCAACAAAATTGGTGCCGCTTATCAGTTTGTAAAAGATGAAATAATGTTTGGCTATAACAAGAGTGATGATATTTCAGCAAGCGATGTGCTAGCAGATGGTTATGGACAATGTAATACTAAGGGTAATCTGTTAATGGCACTATTGCGTGGACTAGGCATTCAATGCCGATTTCATGGGTTTACCATAGACCAGCAACTACAAAAAGGTGCTATCCCAAGCTATGTATTTTGGTTAGCACCTAAATACATCATTCATAGTTGGGTAGAAGTTTACTTTGAAGGGCGTTGGATAAACTTAGAGGGCTTTATATTGGATGAGCAATACTTAAGCTCTCTACAGGAGAAATTTGACCAAGTAAAAGATGATTTTTGTGGTTATGGTGTTGCAACAAAGTGCTTTTCATCACCAGATACAGATTGGCGTGGAGAAAATACCTATATTCAAAAAGAAGGTATTCATGATGACTTTGGGCTTTATGATTCCCCTGATGAGTTCTATCTCGAAAAAGGGACTAACTTGTCGGGGTTCAAACGCTGGATATATCAACGCTTGATACGTCACTTGATTAATATGAATGTATCAAAACTAAGAAATAGAAAAGTACTAGAGGTACAAAATGCACAACCATAATCATAGTCATAGTCATAGTCATCAACATGGTAAAGATGACCGTATTGGTTGGGCATTTTTCCTTAATGTGACATTCACTATTATCGAATTTATAGGTGGTTGGCTCACTAACAGTACGGCGATAATGGCAGATGCAGTTCACGATCTTGGTGATAGTCTTTCAATAGGTTTTGCGTGGATTTTAAGTCGTTTTTCAGATAAAGAAGCATCAGATAAGTTTAGTTATGGTTATCGTAGACTTACTCTCTTTGGCGCATTGATAAACAGTATTGTTTTAATCATTGGCTCAATTTGGATTTTATTTGAAGCAATTCCAAGGCTGTCCAATCCTGAAATGCCTGTAGTCGAGGGGATGTTAGGGCTAGCGATACTCGGCGTTGCCGTTAACGGATATGCTGTATTAAAATTAAAAGCGGGTGAAACATTAAATGAGAAAGTGCTGACATGGCACCTTCTTGAAGATGTACTTGGATGGGTTGCCGTTCTTATAGTCTCTATCGTACTGTTGTTCGCTGAACTGCCGATATTAGATCCCCTTTTATCAATAGGGTTCACGCTGTTCATCTTGTTTAATGTTTTCAAAAACCTGAAATCAACACTCGTTTTATTTCTTCAAGCTGCACCCGATAAAGAGACTCAAAAGCGTATTAAACTATCACTAATGGAATTTCCTGAAGTTAATGGTATCCACCACATGCACTTTTGGTCACTAGATGGTGAAAGTCACGTTTTAACAGCGCACCTTGAGCTGAGTGACAACTTTGACGTTAAAGAATTAATTAGGCTTAAACAAGAAGTTGCAGCTAAATTATCTTCCTATCATTTATCGCATACAACGATAGAGTTTGAGTTTTTAAATGAAAATTGTCGGGATGAAGCGCAGTAAGCTTTATCAATAAAATGTTGGGCATACAATATAAAAAGCAGCTTAATTAGGCATAACTTAGTAATTAAGCTGCTTTTTTGCTTTTAGATTTCGTCGGATTGCTGTTTGTTACTCTCAGCGCCATGCGCCCATTGATATAAAATAGGCAATACAAACAAAGTTAAAATGGTAGAAGATACAATACCGCCGATAACAACTGTTGCTAGTGGTCGTTGTACTTCTGCACCAATTCCAGTGTTTAACGCCATTGGAATAAAACCTAAACTTGCGACCAGTGCCGTCATTAAAATAGGTCTTAAACGAATGATGGCACCTTCAATGATCGCTACGTATAGGTCGCCTTTTTCATGCCAAAGATCTCGAATAAAAGCCAACATAACCAAGCCATTTAATACTGCGACACCTGACAATGCAATGAAGCCGACACCTGCCGAAATTGATAAGGGCATGTCTCTTAAATAAAGTGAAAATACGCCCCCTGTTAATGCTAAAGGCACGCCACTGAAAATGATTAATGCATCTTTTAATGAACCAAATGCTATAATCAAAATACCTAGGATAACAACCAATGTTATCGGTACAACTAGGCTTAATCGCTTACTTGCTGATTCTAGTTGTTCAAACGTTCCACCATAATCAAGCCAGTATCCTGCTGGAATTTCTCCTTCCTGATTAATTTTAGCTTTAACTTCTTTTACAAAACCGCCTAAATCTCTACCACGAACATTGACGGTAACCACAACTCTTCTTTTTCCGTTCTCTCGGCTAATCTGCGCGGGTAAAGACTCTGATTTAAGCTCTGCAACTTCTTCAATTGGCACATAGTTACCATTCTCAAGTGGAAGCGGCAGATGCTTCAAGCTATCGATATCCGTTCTTATTTGCTCTGGTAGGCGAACAACTAACTCAAACCGTCTGTCACCTTCATAAATGATCCCCGCAGATTCACCGCCAATCGCAGTGGCAACCCAGTCTTGCAATTCGGTAACGTTCAATCCATACCTACCAAGCGCTTCTCGTTTAGGAATTACTGATAAAGATGGAACACCTGTGACCTGTTCCATTCGAGCATCAGCGGCACCATCCACGGTTTTCACAATATTTAGAATATCTTTTGCGGTAAGTAATAACCGATCCAAATCATCACCAAATATTTTGATGCCGACATCAGCTCTAACGCCAGAAATCAATTCATTGAAACGCATTTGAATAGGCTGAGTGAATTCATAGTTGTTGCCTGGAATGTTTTTCAGTACTTTTTCCATTTCTTCAACTAATTCACTTTTTGGTTTTGAAGGTTCGGCCCATTCTTTACGTGGTTTTAAAATAACAAAGATATCAGCAATACTCGGTGGCATTGGGTCGGTTGCTACTTCTGGTGTGCCAATGCGCGAGAATACTTTATCAACTTCAGGAAACGCTTTAATACGTTGCTCAAGTACTTCTTGCATTTCTACTGATTGCTCTAGGCCAGTCGATGGAATTCTTAATGCCTGTAGTGCAATATCACCTTCATTTAATTGAGGAACAAATTCTGTCCCAAGCGTAGTTGCTAACCAAAGGCTATACCCCATTAACAGCGTTGAGAATGAAACAATAATCCAACGAAATTTCATCGCCATTTTTAACAATGGTTCATAAATAGACTTGGTTGAACGAATAACTACACTTTCTTTTTCGCTGATTTTACCTTTCATAAACACAGCTACAGCAGCAGGAACCAGTGTAACTGAAAGGATCATTGCGGAAATTAACGCCATAACGACAGTTGCCGCCATAGGGTGGAACATTTTCCCTTCAACGCCAGTTAGCGTGAAAATGGGGATGTAAACAACAGTGATAATTGCCACACCAAACAAGCTTGGACGTATCACTTCTGAAGTGGCTTCAAAAACGGTATTTAGGCGTTCTCTTAAGTCTTGCCTATGACCGTTGTGTTGGGCCTGTGCTAACCTACGGACAGAGTTTTCAACGATGATTACAGCCCCGTCCACTATCAAGCCAAAGTCCAATGCGCCGAGACTCATTAAATTGGCAGATACTCCTGCTTGCACCATACCTGTGATTGTCATTAACATGGAAATAGGGATAACAGCAGCGGTAATGAGAGCTGCACGTAAATTTCCAAGTAGAATAAATAACACAACAATAACTAAAAGCGCACCTTCAACGAGGTTTTTGGTAACGGTTGCAATCGCTTTATCTACTAACGTTGTTCTGTCGTAAACAGGCTCTGCGGTAATGCCCTTTGGCAGAGATTTTTGTATTTCGCTGAGCTTATGTTCCACTTCTAAAGCAACGGTGCGAGAATTCTCACCAATCAGCATCATGGTTGTACCAAGCACTGTCTCAATGCCATTACGAGTAGCAGCCCCTGTTCTAAGTTCTTTGCCTATAGCAACATTGGCAACATCACTTATTTTTACAGGAATACCATCGTTCTTTTTGATGATGACATTGAGGATTTCATCCATTGTCGCAAGTTGCCCAATGGAGCGCACTAACACTTGTTGTCCGTTTTGCTCAATATAACCCGCGCCACGGTTATCATTATTTTTACGTAATGCATCAGAAACGTCTTCAAAGCTTACCTGATGAAAAAGTAATTTTTCGGGTTTCGGCGTTATATGATACTGCTTGTTATAGCCGCCGATGCTGTTGACCTCAATGACGCCTTTAACTTGAGCCAATTGCGGTTTAATGATCCAGTCTTGTATTTCTCTTAAGGCAATAGCGGTATAAGGCTCTCCATTAGGCATTTTAGTGTCAGGAGAAGCTTGTACGGTATACATAAATATTTCACCAAGCCCTGTGGAAATAGGACCCATCTCTGGCTCTAAGCCAGAGGGAATAACGCCTTTAATCGCAGCTAATCTTGCATTGATTAAGTTGCGTGCGAAATAAATATCGGTTCCCTCTTCAAAGATAACGGTCACCTGGGATAAACCATATCTTGAAAGAGAGCGGGTGTGAGACAGCTTTGGTAGTCCAGCTAATGCGTTTTCTACTGGAAAAGTTACCCTTTGCTCCGCTTCTAAAGGTGAATAACCGGGGGCAGAGGTATTTATTTGTACCTGTACGTTTGTTATATCTGGAACAGCATCAATGGGAAGTTTTTGATAACTCCACATACCAACGCCGATGATTACCATCAGCAAGCTTAATACTAAATAGCGCCTATTTATTGCAAGACGCAAAATTGATTCAATCATATTGCGTCTCCTAATCGTCGTCTTCTACTTCAGATTTCAAGATATCTGCTTTAATCAGATA
Organism: Pseudoalteromonas sp. SK18; assembly: GCF_001974855.1. Taxonomy (GTDB): domain Bacteria; phylum Pseudomonadota; class Gammaproteobacteria; order Enterobacterales; family Alteromonadaceae; genus Pseudoalteromonas. The sequence goes on from NZ_MTQB01000028.1 coordinate 15,690, forward strand.
ACTGTTTTTGTTTACATATTCAGCGTCTTTACTGAGGCCATCAATGACCTCGATATAGTTTTTGTCTGAACGACCAAGGACAAGTGGTGCAAACTCGTACTCTTCATCTTCTTTTACAAAGACACCTAATTGTCCACCTAGCTCTTGTATGGCAACTTTCTCGACCGCTAAATCCACCTCAAATTGGTTTATCTTTACGTTGCCTTTTAATAATTGACCTGACGTTAGCTTTAACTCAGTGTTGTTTAATCGTACCCGTGCTAAAACATAAGGCTGATCTTTAGCTGGAATAATATTAGTGATGACTGAACTGAATGCGTGTTCACCTTGCTCAATATCAACATGCTGACCGACTTTGATTTGATTATATTGGCTGGTAAACACCTTAAATTCAGCCCACAAGGTGTCAAATTTGACGATTTCAAACAAGCTAGTGTTTTGCGTGATACCGCCAATATTTCCATTTCGCTGTAAAACAGTCCCAGAAACAGGCGATGTTATTTTATAAGTATTTAAGCTCTCATTAGATTCAATAACGGCTAATAGATCGCCTTTTTTTACCGTATCACCAACAGTGAAGTTTATTGTCTTTATAACGCCGTTATATCTAGCGCCAACTTGAAATAATTGTTCAGCGCCTATCGTCGTAGAGCCGTATACAGGGATAGTTTGGTTCAACGTTTTTGAAGCTAAATAGGCTGTTTCAACACCAACCTTTTTTGCCATGTTATTGTCGATTTTGCTTATGCCTTCTTCGCCTTCATGTTCATCTTCACTAGCGAAAACACTTTGAATGGGTGATAGATACCCAATAAAAATCAATAGTGCGAGTAAATAGTTTTTCATTTTGAATTCCTAAACGATTCAGTTAATCACTGAATCAATAAATTGTTATTAAACTTAAAGTGATGTTTATTTAGAGTGACAGCGCTTCGTTTGTTAGTTTTTCTATCTCTGCGCCATAAATTAGGGCAGCAGATGCCGCGTCAATAAGGGTTCGCCGAGCATTTAACAGCTCTTGTCTAGCCGATACATAATCAAGATATCCATATCGACCTTTTTGATAGGCGTCTTGAGTATCTTCCAGTGCATCTTCAAGCATTGGGATAACCGACTGCTTTAATGAATTAGCTGTTAATATGGCTTGTTTTCTATTGGAGTATGCTCGTAGTAAGTGATTTCTAAATCTTAACTTAGTCGCCTCTTTCTCTATGGCAACTTGGTCACGCTCTGCTAGCGCACTAGCGATTGCGCCAGAATTTCGCTTTTCAGCAAACAAAGGTAAGCTAAAGCCAGCGACCAGTGCCGTATCATTGGCTTCTTGAGAGCGCCTAACACCAACAGACCATTTGATATTGGCCGTTGACTCTGTTTTAGCCAACTGTAACTCGGCCTCTTTTAGTCGCTGCTCACTTGCATAAACTTGAATAGCAGGGTTTTTCTCTAATTTCGCAAAGAGACTACTAAAATCACTATCATTGCCAAACTGAAACAGATCTCCAGTTACTCTAGAGAATGACACTGATGTTTCTCCCCAGTAAGCTGATAAAGAAAGCTTTAGATATTCCAAGCGCTTTTGTTCAGATTGAAGGGTGAGGTTAGCCTGAGCAATAACTGCTTTTGAGCGTTTCACTTCAGCCTCAGGAGTAGCACCTGCGCGGTTACGCTGAGATACAATCTCTAAGGTTTCTTGTGCTAAGTTCAAAGCATTTTCTGCCAATATAACTCTTTGTTGGGCTGCAAGTACTTCCACGTACTTCTCAGTGACTTGAGCCATTAAATTAAGCGCAGAGACTTCTTTTTCAGCAGTGAGTAGTGTTCTTGATTTTGAAACAATTCCAATCCGCGCTGAGCGTTTATCTCCCATTTCGATAACCGAAGATAGAGCGACTGTTAATTCAGCACTGTCGAATGTATTAAATTCACCTGAGCCTGCAAAGTTCTCAGCTTCAAGCTCTAGTTCATAAGCAGGATTTAAACTTGCGATTTGTTCTCGTCCAATTAATGCCGTTTGCTTGAAATCAAATATTTTAAGTTCTGGATTTTGTTTAAGCGTCCACTGAATTGCCTCTTGAAGGTTTAACTGCTTCTCAAAGGCATAAACATTAAATGTAAAAAGTGACAAAGCGAGAAACGCGATATATTTAAGCCGAGGTGTTACACACCTTAAAATTGCTATCTTGCGATGCACACAGGTATTAAGTGCCATGTATACTTTCCTATAAATTTATATGTGATATTTAGGTCATTAACATTTGACCTTTCTTAATTTTCTATAAAATTTAGGCGTATTTAGGTGGGCGGAGTGGCACCGAGATATAGCCTTTTAGCTCAGAAGAAACTAAGGCGTAGGTAAGGAAGTGATCTGTTGCTTGGAAAATGTTACAGGAAGAATCAGCATTTAAAAATAAGTGACAACAGCAACAAAAATTACAATTATCAATTGAAGAGTTGCTATTATTCACCTCAAGCATATTGGAGTCTTCTGGAGCTTTTAGCGGGGTAATAGACTTAGTTAGTGATGAACTAAAAGAACTTTCACTTAAGTTTATTTCAAGCTCTTCTAGCGAAAAAAACACAGACTGCACCGCGATTAAAATCATTATCACGTATGATATATTTGATTTGATATACGATGAGTGCATTATTTTCATTTCTCTGCTTAATACTTTAGCTGTAAGATGCGGCGAGCACCGTTTAAAACGACAAGAGCAATTATCAAACCAATCACTAAATCTGGATAACGGCTGCTAGTTACTGTAACTAATAAGCCAGCTAAGATTACACCTACGTTTGCGATTACGTCATTTGCGGAAAAAATCCAACTCGCTTTCATATGAGCGCCGTCTTCTTTGTTACCAAATATTAAAAACAGACAAGCAATGTTAGCGATTAGTGCTATTCCACCAAATATCATCATTAAAGAAGAGATAGGTTCACTACCGTAAATAAAGCGTCTTACGACTTCACTCAAAGCACCTAGCGCTAGAATAATTTGAAGTACACCAGATATATGTGCCGCTCTAAGTTTCATGCTTATGCTTTTACCGACAGCATATATAGCTAAACCATAAACAGCAGCATCAGCAAACATATCTAATGAGTCGGCAATAAGGCCAGCAGATTGCGCAATAATCCCAGCAATTACTTCTATAAAAAACATGACTCCATTAATGGCTAACAACCATTTTAGCGTTGATGCTTCTTTCATCTCATTTTTTTGGGCTAGATCTTTTGCTTTTGCAGCTTCGGTGCTGCAACTTTCTTTAGTTGATGCCAACTCTGCACCGAGATTGAGTTGTTGTAATTTTTTTGTTATCTCATCTAAATTTTCATCATGAAAAACCTTGACTAAACTGCTAGGAATATCAAATTGCAACCCAACTGAAGGCTCAATTGAGTCAAGTGCTAACCTAATCAATCTCTCTTCTGAAGGACAGTCCATTTGAGGTACTTTAAATGTACTGACAAACGCGCCACTATAGTTATCTAATTGTGTATCAATTTTTACATCTTCATTGGTAGAAGATGATTGACACTGACCACTACATTTTTCTGACATATTTAACATTCCGTAATAATATTAAAATAAGTATAAAATCTATAGTGGCTATAGAGTCAAATAAAAAAATTATTTAATGTAAAAGCGTGGAAACTGAATTGAAAAGCTAGTTTAAGAAAATAGTTTCTGCTAGTATTTTAAATACTATATTTAACTGGTCATAACTTTGAACCTTAATGTTGTACTAAAAATGCTCTTGGTTATTTCGATTGTTTTACAATCGTTAACTGCTGTAGCATCCTCAACATCTGAGAATCACCAAATAGATATAGAGCACCTTCAAACTCAACATGATCATGCAGATGATCGAAATGTCTCAAATGATAATGTAGGTGATGAGCAGCATAATGAAAAAGATTGTCATCACTGCGGTCATTGCAGTGGCAGCCACTTATCTTGGATTTTAGTCAGTAATTCAAATACCACGGGCAAACTAAACATTATCAATAAAACGCCTTATCAAATTGATCAAACAAATACTTACCTTGAAGCGATACTTCGCCCACCCATTTCTTAATTAGATTGATTTTTAATGACCTATTTGTCCATGAGAAGGATAAAGGGTTCGTGTTTATAAATTAAAAAATTAAGAAGTTTTATGTATATATTTTTAAAAAATGCAGGTTTAACCCTGTCTTTATGCATGGCTGTGAGTTTTTCAGTTGCCACTTATGGCAAACAGAAAAGTATTTCATGGCTAGATAGTCAAATAAATAAAGATCCCGAAGTTGTTGCGGCTAAAGAGTTACTTAATGCAAGTAATCATAGAGCCAAAAGCTTAACTCAAGCCGTATATAACCCAGAGCTTGAAGCAAGTTATGAAAAAGAAGGTGATTTTGATAATTACTCTATTGGTATCAGTCAAACGATAGATTTTTGGGATAAGCAATCAACAAATAAAACCATTGGTGAAATTGATGTTTATGCAAACCAGCAACAATTGTTATCTCTACTCGATTCTAAAAAGGCTAATGCCTTAACTGCATTAGTTAATTGGCAAGCAGCAAAAAAAGCTGCTCAGTTACTTTCAGAAAGAGAAGAGCAATTGCAAACGCTCGTTGGAATTGTTGAAGACAAACGAAAAGCTGGACTTCTAGAGCCACTTGACGCTGAGCTAGTCTATTTAAACTTGTCGCAAATTTTTAGTGAAATATCTGAGTCTCAAATTGCTTTGAAAAATGCAGAGGTAAAGGTTCAGGAGTTATTGCCTGATTGGACGCCTAATACTACCAATTTGTTTTCATTTACTTTTGGAGCAACAAGCTACTCATTTAACTCCCAGTGGGTTGAGGAACATCCAAAAGTTAAACTTGCTAGAGCGAAATGGAAGGGACAACAATCTAAAGCTCAACTAACCACTATGGAATCTAAAGCTAATCCAACCATTGGCGTTAGCGCAGGGAAAAGTGGAGATGAAGACTTGGTTGGTGTGACTTTTTCAATGCCTTTAAACATCAGAAATAACTATACAGATAATGTTAAAGCCGCTTATTTAGAAGCCATTGCAGCCGAGGCGAATTTTCAGTCGGTATATCGAAAGCAGTCTTTTGAAGCAAAAGCTAATTATGAATCGCTTAATGTCAGTAGAAAATACTACGAGCAATGGCAAAAGCTCACCCAAGGTAGGTTGGCTAGCAGCGCAAATTTATTAAATAAGCGCTGGCAAGCTGGTGACATAAACACTTCTGATTATTTACTCGCATTAAATCAACGTGCGGAAGGGCTTCATGCAGGAATACGTTTGGAAAATCAATTCAAGCTTGCAGAAATATCCTTCATTTTAAGTATGGGTCAGTTATCCAAATTTGAGATTTGAGCGCTTTGTTTTTTCAGTAGCGAAAAACGAAATCTTAAATTTATTAAAAATATAGGTTACAAAAATGAATACAGTAATTAGTAAAAAATTTTTAGCCGTAGTAATTAGCAGCCTGTTAGTTGGGTTTACTACAAATCATGATGCTTTTGCACAGTCGTCAGATGGAACTGGTTCTGTCAAAAACGTTTCGAAACAAGAAGAAAAAGAACATCAAGATGAGCATGAACACGAAAAGGGACATGAAGAAGATAAAGGTGACCATGACGAGCACGGCCATGAAGGTGGTAATAGAGAGGGAGAAGAAGAACATGAAGAAGGTATCACTATTGATCCAAAGAAGATGTCGCTTGCTAACATTAAAGTGGAAAGTGTTAAGCCTGAATATCAATTTAGCTCCGTATATGCACCTGGCGAAATAAAAGCTAATGGCTATAAAAGTTATGTGGTATCACCACGTACAGAGTCAGTCATTATCAGTCGCCATGCAGCGCTTGGCGAGTATGTAGAAATAGGTCAGAAGTTAGTTACATTATTTAGTGAAGCAATGGCACAAGCACAAGCTGACTATTTAATCGCTTCAACCGAATGGCAACGTGTAAAAAAGCTGGGTAATAAGACGGTGAGTGAAAGTCGATTATTACAAGCTGAAACAACATACAATGCGAGCTATGGCAAGCTCATTGCTTTAGGGTTAACTGAAAAAGCAATAAATGGTATTTCTAACAAAGACATTAAAGCATTTGGACAATATGCATTAACGGCGCACCGTGAAGGTGTCGTGCTTCAAGACGACTTTATCCAAGGGCAACGTGTTGATGCTGGAGATTCAGTCATGTTGTTAGCTGATGAAAAACAACTATGGGTTGAAGCAAAAGTTTCTCCAAATAAAAAGCTAAATTTATCAATTGATTCTCCTGCGGTACTTAAATTAGAAGGCCAGAGTTACAATGCCAAAGTTATCCAAGAAGCCCATACAATTGATCCCGTAACTCGTACAAGAATTATTAGATTGGGGGTACAGAATGCTGATGATAACCTTCATTCAGGTATGTTTGTAAAAGTTTACTTTCAGTTTGCCACAAAGCAGAAAGTGATGGCTGTGCCAGAAGAAGCATTGATCCGCAGCGCAGATGGTGATTGGACCGTATTTGTCGAAGACCACCCTGGAGAATTTAAAGCTGTAGAAGTAGAACTAGGCCGAGCCTTAGGTGATTTTAGGGAAATCATTGGCCTTGATAGTGGGACGCGAATTGTAACCAAAGGCGCATTTTTTGTTGCTTCTGAAATCGCTAAAGGCGGATTTGATCCGCATAACCACTAAGGAGTAAGACTATGTTTAATAAAATAATAGATTGGTCTGTTAATAATAGACTCCTGATTTTGATTGCGCTGTTTGCCACAATTGTCGGCGCAATTATGGTTATACCAAAACTAAATTTAGATGCCTTTCCTGATGTTACTAATGTTCAAGTTGCTGTAAATACTGAAGCGCCAGGACTAGCTGCTGAAGAAGTTGAACAACTCATTACGTACCCCATTGAAGCGGTCATGTATGCCTTACCTGATGTAGAACAAGTGCGCTCAATTTCTAAAACAGGCTTGTCTGGCGTCACGGTTGTTTTCAAAGAAGGCACCGACATTTACTTTGCAAGACAACTCGTATTTGAGCGTCTTCAAGCCGCAAAAGAACTGATACCAGAAGGTGTCGGCACACCCGAAATGGGGCCAAACACCTCAGGGCTAGGCCAAGTATTTCAGTACCTTCTTATTTCAGATAAAGATGCAGGCTATGATGCTATGGCACTCAGGAGTCTCAATGATTGGGTAGTAAAATTACTCGTTATGCCTGTCGATGGTGTTACTGATGTACTCTCCTTTGGAGGTATTGTTAGGCAGTACCAAGTAAATGTAGATCCATCTAAGCTTCTTTCTTATAACCTAACGCAAGAAGACGTTGTTGGTGCCCTAGATAACAACAATGCCAATGTTGGCGGATGGTATATGAACCGTGGGCAAGAGCAGCTTGTTATTAGAGGTGCAGGTTGGTTTGAAAGTGGTGACGCTGGTATTAGTAATATCAAACAAGTTCCCGTCAAAACAGTTGATGGGACAGTTGTGACGGTTTCGGATATTGCTAAAGTTGAAATGGGCAGTGAAATTCGTCAAGGTGCTGTCACAATGACGCGCAAAACCGAAGACGGTAAAGTCGAAAATTTAGGTGAAGTTGTCTCTGGCATTGTCTTAAAACGCATGGGGTCTAATACTAAAGCCACCATTGATGGTATCAATGCAAGAATCCCATTGATTAATCAAGCATTGCCTAAAGGTGTTCGCTTTGAACCATTTTATGATCAGGCTGATTTGATTGAAAAAGCCGTTGATACAGTAGTTGATGCACTATTACTAGCATTTATTTTCATCTGTATTGTATTAGCACTATTTTTAATGAATATACGTGCAACCTTCCTTGTCCTAATATCTATTCCAATTTCAATTGGTATCGCGTTAATGATCATGGCTTGGTGGGGCATTTCTGCAAACCTTATGTCATTGGGTGGCATTGCCGTAGCCATTGGTATGCTAGTTGATGGTTCAGTCGTGATGGTTGAAAACATGTTTAAGCATTTAAATAGACCAGACTCTACCCATTTAAAAACTGTAAAAGAAAGAGTGCCTAGCGCCGATACTGATCCACATGATGTAGAACAAGATGAGCATGGTATTAAGTTACGTCTTCAAAATGCGGGTAAAGAAGTGGCTCGTCCCGTATTTTTTGCAGCTTCTATTATTTTAGTTGTATTTACGCCTTTATTTAGCTTTGAAGGTGTTGAGGCAAAGTTATTTCAACCTATGGCAATAAGCATCATTTTAGCTGTTATATCTGCTATTGTGGTTGCGTTGTTTTTTGTACCCGCTTTAGCTACTTATTTATTTAAGTCAGGTGTAAAAGAGAGGGAAAGCTTTGTTCTTAGGCCATTAGACAAACTCTACAGAAAAGGGCTTACATTCGCACTAAAACGCACCAAATTAGTCATTTCAGCCGCACTTATATTAGTTTTCTCTGCCTTTGCATTAGTTCCATTAATTGGTACTGAATTTGTACCTGAGTTAGAAGAAGGGACGATAAACTTAAGAGCAACGCTTGCACCTTCTTCCAGTTTAGATACCGCGCTCACTGTGGCACCAATTCTAGAAGAAAAACTAATGGCTTTTCCTGAAGTAACCTATGCATTAAGCCGAATTGGTCGAGCAGAAATAGGTGGAGACCCAGAGCCAGTGAATAACATCGAAATTTACATAGGGTTGAAGCCTGTTTCTGAGTGGACCAGTGCATCTAATCGATATGAACTTCAAGGAAAAATGGAGAGATCTCTAGAAGAATTCCCTGGGTTGCTACTCAACTTTTCTCAACCTATTGCGACTCGTGTCGATGAGCTACTATCTGGTGTTAAGGCTCAGTTGGCGATAAAGTTGTTTGGGCCTGAACTTGAGGTACTGGCGGCTAAAGGTCAAGAAATAGAAACAGCAATTAAAAACATTGAAGGTGCAAGGGATGTTGCATTGGAGCAAATTGCTGGTGAAGCGCAATTGGTGATAAGTCCTAACAGGCAAGAACTATCACGCTTTGGATTGTCTGTGAGTGACATAATGGAGGTTGTGCGTGATGGTATTGGTGGTGTTGCAGCCGGACAAATAATCAATGGTAATGAACGTTATGATATTTACGTTCGCATAGAGGAAGAGTACCGAAGTAACAAAGAAGCTATTGCTGATATTCGGCTTCAATCACCTACTGGTGCTTGGGTGCGACTGGGTGACGTAGCCTCAGTCTCATTTGAGTCAGGCCCACCACAAGTTAGACGCGATGATGTACAACGAAGAGTCGTTATCCAAGCAAATGTACAAAATCGAGATATGGGAAGCGTGGTTGCCGATATCAGAACGGTAATTGCTGAAAAGGTTGACTTACCTTCAGGTTATTCTGTTTCGATTGGCGGCCAGTTCGAAAGTCAAAAACGTGCTCAAAATAGGTTAGCTATAGTTGTACCTTTATCGTTAGCACTAATCGCACTACTACTTTACTTTGCCTTTGGTTCTGTTGGTCAAGCTATGCTGATATTGGTCAACGTGCCGCTTGCTGTAATTGGCGGAGTTTTCTCCTTATATTTATCTGGACAATACTTGTCTGTACCAAGCTCCGTTGGCTTTATTACCTTATTTGGTGTAGCGGTATTGAATGGGGTCGTTATGGTAGAAAGTATCAACCAACGTATTAAAGACGGTCTAGAAGCATCTAAAGCCGTTTTTGAAGGCGCTACTTCAAGATTAAGACCTGTACTTATGACTGCTATAACATCAGCTTTAGGTTTGATACCGATGTTAATGTCTAATGGTGTTGGTGCAGAAATACAGCGCCCATTAGCGAGTGTTATTGTTGGCGGCTTGGTAACTGCAACACTGTTAACATTATTTGTTTTACCTGTTTTATATCGCTGGTTTTCAGAGAAAAAAATAAAAGAGCTATCCAGATAAAATTACTGTGAACTCTAACCCCACGCTAAAGTCACGTTTAGCGTGGGGTTATTGAGTAGATGAACGAAAAGAAAGATTAGATTTAACAATAAACTAATAGTCATGACTGCTTTGTCGGAATATTTGTCGTTAAACAGGCCAAAGCTAACTTCCGCTTTCGTATCTTTGCAGTCTTAATCTCTATGTGTCTCAAGGTCGGCTTATGGCACAGAGCCGTCCTTCGGCTCTAACTTATTTCTGTCCAAAAATGAGTTAGAGTGACGTCCGCTTTCATGATTCAGCGATTTATTTGTTTGTTAGTGTGATCGTCTGCTAGTGGCACTTTGGCGAAGTCCTCCTAGAGCGATAACCGGTCATTGAGATTGGATAAATGTAATTGCATATTGAGCAAACTTTAGGTGTAATGGATACATAGTTAACGCTGAGCAATGTAGGGAAATAAGTAAGCTGATTTAGCTAAAACCTCTAAAAGCAAACTCCCATAGCTTAAACAACACCTATCCTGACACATCGAACAGATAGCGACTCAGCCCAACAAGCGATTATGCAACACAAATTGCGTATCGTATAAATACTAAAATGTTAGTAGTTAAGGAAAGGTATGAAGTTTTCCCATAGATTTGGTTTTGACCCAGAGTATAAAAATGAACCAATTAGCGAAGAAGCGCCAAATTGGTTGAAAAGCCTTTTCTTTATTAATGTTTTGGAGCCTCTCCTTTATATTGATGGTGATAGCCGTCAAAAGAATGAAGAATCAAAACCGCTGGGAGTTAAAGACTTAATTGAAAGGTTATGTGCAGAAAATGGGCACGAAACTGACTCCGAAGATTTTGACTCATGGACATGTTGGGATGCATTGAAATGCAGACTTATGAATCTCGAATGGTATCAATTTTATGACTTTGTTGAAATTACAGCGATAAAGATTAAAGAACAGGAAATAGAGTACAGCTCAGCATGGGAAAACTCGCGATTCGAATCATTTATGTTTCCGTCATATAGGCAAAAGGTAAATGATTTATTTTCACAGCATAAAATTCAGTGGAAATTAAATGATGCTGGTAAATTAGAGACCTCACTTCCCAAAGATCTTGAAACAAGAGTATCAGCTATAGACTCTACTTTGCAGGATAAATTTGAACCCGCAAGAGTCCATTATTCCAAAGCTCGATCTTATATATTGAGCCCAAGTAAGGATCCTGAGAATTCAATTAAAGAGTCCGTAAGTGCAGTTGAGAGTGTTTGTAAAACTATCTATCCCAAATGCGCTACGCTAGGTGACGCACTAAAGGCAATGAAAAGGGAGCAACTTATTTCTCCTATGCTTGTAACAGTTTTTGAGAAGTTTTATGCATATACAAATGCTGAACCAGCGGTAAGGCATGGTAGTAATAAAATGTCAGGCGTTGGCGAGATGGATGCAGAATTAGCGTTACATATGTCAGCTGCATTTATAAGAACGATAATTTCTAGAAAGTCGTAATTGACTGCTAATAAGAAATTAAATAAGGACAAAAAATTGTGCGTATCTAACTTCCGCTCATGGCACTTTTGCGAAGTTCAGCTGTGATCGATAATCGGACAGTTAGAATTTAAATGTCTGAAGTCAAGATTTTACCCGTTTGGCTTTAAAAACTAATATATAGACCGCAGGGACCGTACTATTACACTGTTATGCACACCTCAATCAAAGTAGCGAGATAACTCAAATATGCTAGATATCACAACCACGAACATAACTACAATTATCGCAGCATCTGCTGCGGTAGTCGCTGCTGTTTCAGCATGCTTTAGTTACTTCCTTTCTAAACGTATATACGATGAGATTAAGTCGGATGAAACGTTAATAGCAGGACGCTTGCATCAGGTGGGGCTTTCTGAAAAAGCTCATAATGACCCCTTAGTACGCACAGCACTTTTCAATAAATCTGCTCGAAAAGTATTTGTAACAACCGTAAAAGTATATGATCAAGATAATCAGCAAATTCCAGTAACGTGGTCAAACTCAATTTCTAAGGACGGAAATATTGAAGATCCAACAGGATTGCTTGGGATCGTAAATACAGAGAATCTGTATATTAGGAGAAACGATGGTTCCGAATTTAGAGATGTATCAGTAAAAATTACTCACTCATTTTCCCCTAATGAATTAGTTCTAAAGTTCGATCCTTATCAAGGGTGGTGGCAATAATGCATAACAAGCGTGTCAATTCGACGCATTTAAGTTTCGCTCCTGCACGGGAGTTACCTGCGTCCGCTGTTGGCACTCAGCCGACGTTAGGTATTTACACATAGTTGCTTAGGTATACGTCTGATTATAATTTTTATATATGTGGACTGCGTGTTCAATTAAAAGTCAATTCTGATCTTTTTACCAGGCCAAAAATCTCACGCTGTGCGACAATCTCACCTTCGGTATGTATGATCACCTAGGTAATTTAACTTACTTTACTTGTTAGTTGCGTCTTGTCTGGTACAATCAGTCAGTTAATCGTATGTAGCGATGTAATGTGAATTAATTCGAGTAGGAATTGAATGAGAATTTTTAAAGCGAAAAGCCCAGCAGGATTTGCTGAGGAGTACATAGTAGAGTCAATCTGGAATGGTGATTTTCCTCCAGGTTCAATTCTGCCAGCTGAGCGTGAACTCTCAGAGTTAATTGGTGTTACTAGAACCACATTGCGTGAAGTGTTACAACGATTAGCCAGAGACGGTTGGTTAACAATCCAACATGGTAAACCCACTCGCGTTAATAATTTTTGGGAAACGTCAGGATTAAACATTCTTGAAACACTGGCACGTTTAGACGAAGACAAAATGCCAGAGTTAACCGATCAGTTACTTTCAGCACGCACCAACATTAGCGCAATTTACACCCGTGCAGCTATAAAGCTTGCACCAGAACGTGTTATTGAAATTTTATCGCAAAGTGATGAGCTAGAAGACAGCGCGCAAGCGTTTGCTGATTATGACTATAAAGTACACCATGAGTTAGCTGTCGCTGGTAACAACCGCATTTATGTGCTGATCCTTAATGGTTTCAAAGGCTTTTATTCTAAAATAGGTTGTCATTACTTTTCAGATCCTCGCACCCGTGAGCTTGCACGTCAATTCTATAAAGATTTAACCAAACTTGCTGAAAATAAAGAGCACGATGGTGCAATATTCATGATGCGTAAGTATGGTCATCAAACCGGTGAAATATGGCAACATATTCGTGGTGATATGCCTAGCGACATTATGGATTAGTAAAAAAACCTGCTTTAAGCAGGTTTTTTTATGAATAAAAATCCGTTCATTAGTTAAGCGTTCGTTATTTTAGAACGGTGCTATCTATAAATACGATTGTTAATTTATTTTTGATAGCCATAGAATAATCATCAATTATATATGGTTGCTATTGTAATTTATAAATTAGCGCCCATATTACTATCAGTATTGCGTATGCAATTGACAATAAACTCAAAATATTTGGAGAATAAAATGGGTGTATTAGTAGGCCGCCAGGCACCAGACTTTACCGCTGCAGCTGTTCTAGGTAACGGTGAGATTGTAGATAGCTATAACCTTCACGAAAAAATCAAAGGTAAAAAAGCAGTAATCTTTTTCTACCCTCTAGATTTCACTTTTGTATGTCCTTCTGAGCTTATTGCTTTTGATAAGCGTTATGCAGAATTTCAAAAACGTGGTGTAGAAGTAATTGGTGTTTCTATCGATTCACAATTCTCACACAACGCATGGCGTAACACGGCTGTAGCAGACGGCGGTATTGGTAAAGTTCAATACGCACTAGTTGCAGACGTTAAACACGAAATCTGTAAAGCATACGACGTTGAGCACCCAGAAGCGGGCGTTGCATTTCGTGGTTCTTTCCTAATCGACGAAGAAGGTAACGTACGTCACCAAGTAGTGAACGATTTACCACTTGGTCGTAACATCGACGAAATGATCCGTATGGTTGATGCACTAGCATTCCACAGCGAGCACGGTGAAGTATGTCCTGCTGGTTGGACTGAAGGTAAAAAAGGAATGGATGCAAGCCCTGAAGGCGTCGCTAAATTCTTATCTGAAAACGAAGGCGAGCTATAATTTAGCCCTTTAGTTTAAGATAAAAAAACCGCCATATTGGCGGTTTTTTATTGCTTTTAATTAGAACGAAAAGCTCACTTTAGTGTAAATGTAACGACCGCGAGGGTTGTGTACACCTGATGCGTAACCATACAGATCTGAATCACCGTCACCAATTGCAAATGGTGGCTCTTCATCAAATAAGTTATTAACACCTAAAGATATTTTTGCTGACTCAGTAATACGGTATGATGTTTGTAAATCTACCAATACTTGAGAATCAACAGTACGCGATGTATTACTATCGAAGTCTAAGTTGCCATCGAAATCGATATCCGGCGTATCTTCAAACTCACCCACGTAACTAATGTTCATGTTCGTGTTGAATTGACCTATTTCCCAGTTTGTTGAGAAAATCCAGCGGTGCTCTGGGTAACCATATTCACCAGTGTAATCGCGACCATCTTTTTCAAATTTATCTTGGTAAGCCCATTCTAAATTGAATTTTAGTAAGCCTAAATCATCCAGTGAATGATTGTAGTTTGCTGAAATATCAACGCCAGAAACTTCTTGTGATGATACATTTTCAAAAGTACTGAAAATCTTTTGAATAGTTCCTAGGCTGTCAGTACCTGATGGTGGTAAGCGTACACATACCGTACTATTTTGGTTATTACACTCTGAGTTGTAAATTGGACCAAACTCTTGCTCATCAATTTTATTATCTTGAGTGATACTCCACACATCAACACTTAAACCAAAGTCAGTTGTGGGTGCCCAAATAAAGCCGACGTTCCAAGATTCAGATTCTTCAGCTTCTAAATCAGGGTTACCGGCAAATTCAATGTTGTAATCTAGCGGATCACAATCTTTACCTGTTGCATCACAGCGATAGTTATCAATAAAGAACTGACTTTCCTGAGATGGTCCTAAACCTACTTGTGCAAGTGACGGTGCTCTGAAGCCTTGCGCCCATGAACCACGTACTGTGATTTCATCTGTAGGTGCCCAGCGTAAAGCGACTTTAGGGTTTGTCGTAGTGCCAAAGTCACTGTAATCATCGTAACGGCCAGCAAGTTGTAACTCTAAGTTTTCCGCAAGTGGAATTGAAAACTCTACATAGGCAGCGTACTGGTCGCGTTCTGCGGCAGCTGAAACAGACTCGGTACCAAAGATTAATCCACGTTGAAATTGATCATCAGGCGTATCAGTTACGTCTTCTTCACGGTACTCAATACCGGCCGCCATCATGACAACATCGTCACCAAAGCTAAATGCTTCACCCGAAATGTTAGCATCGAACGACGTCATATGAGATTCACCTTGGCGAACCAAGCTGGTTGTGATTCTATCAATTACAGCCGGATCGTTGTAAGTGCCGCCAAATGGGTTGTAGTTACCCGCATCAATTTCTTGTTGTAAGAAGTCGGTGCGTACCCAGCCTTGTGAGCGATCGCCAGTTTGTAATGACTTGCTACGACCTTTTTGTACCGCTGTTTCCCAGCTCCAGTCGTTAATTTCACCTTTCAAACCAGCAACGAAACGTAATGTGTCTGATTCGATATCCCATTGACGCGCGCCTGCATCCACTGTTCTGTAACGACCAATTTCAATATCTTGACCGAATGGATTATTTGGATGATTTCCTGGTACGGTTAAACCCGCATCTTCATCAAGTGGCGTTGGTGCACCTGCTGCAACTGAACTGTTATGCTGTACAGCCATTTCTAAAAAGCCAGTAATGCCATTGTCAAAGCGGTATTCAAATTGTGAAATAGCGCCCACACGTTCTGATGCAGGAGCAATATAGCCGAATGGGCCATAGTCAAATAAACAACTACCGCTTGATGTTGCGTTTTCTGCAGGACACGAAGGATCGATTGTTTTAACGCCGTCTACGTAGAAGTAGCCCGGGAAGCCACGTGATGAACGGAAATCTTCACCACCATATGGAGATTGATTAGCGGTACCTAAGCGCCCCATTTCGTTTGATGATAAAGAGGTGTTTTTGAAGTAGTCAATAATAACGGACGCACTACTTTTTGCACTCGTCGTACCCCAAACAATGCTGGCTGTGGTTTCTTCATAGTTGGGGCCATCTGTGCCGCCATAACCTAAGTTAACTTCAACACCGTCAATGTCTTTTTTCAAGATAACGTTTACAACACCTGCTACGGCATCAGAGCCATAGATTGCAGATGCGCCATCTTTTAAAATATCAATACGTTCGATGGCTGAAACAGGAATACTGTTTATATCAACAAATGAATTGGTGATCCCTTCAGCAAATGCGCTTATAGCAACACGACGACCATTAATAAGTACCAATGTAGCATCAGCCCCTAAGCCACGAAGGCTGACGGCAGCTGAACCATTAGCGGTTGAGTCTTGGTTATTACCACGGGTTGAAAAGGTACCATTACCTGCAACAGGCATTCTTTCAAGAAGCTGCTGTAGGTTGTCATAACCCATGTTTTCGATATCTTCTTTATTGATGGATTGTACTGGCGATGGGCCTTCGATATCCGAACGTTTGATACGAGAGCCTGTTACTTGAATACGTTCTACTTTTTCCGCAGTCTGCTGTGCAGCATAAGTTGTTGTACTAAAACCTGCTGACAATGCGATAGTCGCACCGATAATTAAACTAGGTGTAAATTGCTTCATCCTTAAGTCCTTGTTGATATGTTATAATTTACTTGTTTTTACAAGTCGAATTATTAATACCATGTAACTTAAGTGTTATCAATTAGCCGCAAAGATGATTTTGTTATCGGCACGAATATGTACTGATTTTCTCAATGAAGGAAAACGATGGGATACTTGCTATCTGCTGCTGGAGAGTGTTTTTCTCATTATTTAAAAATAAATCACCGAGCAACTTTAATTTGTAATAATTTGTATTTTGCTAGAAGTTTAATCAAAAAAAACGCCTAACATCATGTTAGGCGTTTTTATTTAAACTTTATGTTTCATTAAACGTTCTTTTTCACGAGACCAATCTTTATTTTTACCGTCTTCACGTTTGTCATGCATTTTCTTACCTTTAGCTAAATGGAATTCAAGCTTCACCCAGCATTTTTTCCAATACATAGCGGTGGCAACTAATGAATAACCATCACGCTCAGTTGCACCAACTAAGCGGTCGAGTTCACGCCTGCTTAGCAGTAATTTACGGTAACGTAGCGGGTCACAAATAACATGGGTCGATGCACTATTTAAAGGCTGAATGGTACTGCCTAATAAAAATGCTTCACCGTTTTTAAGATGAATATAAGTTTCAGAGATATTTACTTTACCTGCTCGGATACTTTTTACTTCCCAGCCTTGGAGTTCAACACCTGCTTCAAACTTGTCGTGTAAAAAATACTCGTGTCGCGCTTTTTTATTTAGCGCGATGGTATTACTTGTCGATTTTGATGAATTTTTCTTAGCCATAGTGCCCTATAATATACGTTATACAAGATGTTTTACATCGATTTTTTTAAATTATACATGCAAAAGCGAAGGATTAATTTAAGCGCGATGAAAGTTTGGGGAAACGCACAAAGCTTGCTAAAATTCCTGCACACAGTTGGGAGTGAGTATGCCACAAATAGAAAAAAGCGCGCTGGTTATGTACAGCACTAAAGAGATGTTTGATCTAGTCAATGATGTAGAAGCCTATTCACAGTTTTTACCTAATTGTTCAGACTCAAAAATTATTAAGCAGCATGATAATAACATGACCGCTAGTTTAGAAATATCTAAAGCCGGCATAAAAAAATGGTTTACCACTGAAAATACGCTAATTGATGAACAAACAGTGATGCTTCGCTTGGTTGATGGTCCTTTTAAAACCCTGCAAGGTCGCTGGCACTTTCAGCAATTAGATACGCATGCGTGTAAGGTTAATTTACAGCTAGACTTTGAGTTTTCAAGTAAGCTCATAGAGCTAGCGTTTGGTAAAATTTTTAATGATGTGGCAAAAAACATGGTGAGTGCGTTTACTCAACGTGCAAAAACAGTGTATGGAGAACGTGCATGATCAATATTGAAGTTGTGTTCGCGTTACCCACTAAGGCAACCACGTTAAATATAGAAGTGCTGCAAGGCACAACGGCTGAGCAAGCGGTAATACAGTCAGGGATTATCAAAAAGTGCCCTGAGATTGATGCAACCGATTTAACTTTAGGCGTATGGAACAGAACGGTAAAGCTTAATCATGAGCTTAAAGATGGCGACAGGATTGAAATTTACCGCCCATTAATTGCCGACCCTAAAGATGCTCGCAGGAAACGCGCTGAAAAAGCCAAAGAAGAGGGCCGCGCTAATAAAGTAACAGGTGGCCGGCCGTTAGATCGTTAGATACAAAAAAGGTGAGCCATGCTCACCTTTTTTAATTAAACCTTAAGAGCTTTCTTATTGCTCTAAAGGTGTTGTAAAGTTTTCTGGTTGCTCATAGTCGCCCGATACCGTAACCAGCTTTTCATTTTCAAAGTTTAAGACTAATGATTTAAATTGTTCATTAGCTCGCCCTTTATTAAAGCTGTATACATAACGCCAAGTATTTTTATCGAAGGCGTCTTCGGCAATGGGTCTGCCTAATACGTAAATTACTTGTTCGCGAGTCATATTAACGCGAAGCTTATCAACGTCTGATTGTTCTAAAAAGTTACCTTGAGGGATGTTGATTCGGTATACCCAGCTAGAACAACCTGCGGCTGAACTAAGCGTTAAAGCGACGATAAGCCAAAGAGAAAAAGTTTTTAACGACTGCATTGTTAGTTGTGATCCTTATTTTTTATAATCTGCATGATACCGATTAGTCACTCAAGGTAAAACCCTTTTGAGTAATTGTTTTTGTTTAGCGCGTAAAGGCGAGGTTTTGACCATTAATAATCAAAAAAGTTTAAACAATGAGTTGAGCAATAGTAAAAATAAACCGGCTATTTGGTCACTTTATATTGTGCAAACACGGTTTGGTCATTGGTATACCGGCATTACGGTTGATGTAACACGACGTATCGCCACTCACCAAGCAGGTAAAGGGGCAAAAAACCTTAAAGGTAAAGGGCCGCTGGTGCTCATTCATCAACAACAAGTAGGTACTAAAAGCGACGCAAGCAAATTAGAGTATGCGATTAAAAAACTTCCACGAGCAAAAAAAGAGGCTTATGTTGCTGCTTTTAAAGGGGGACTTAATACCACCGGGCTTGTCAAAAGCTGATTAATAAATGCCTCAATTAGCAATACGGCTTCTTGATAGAGGGGAGTGTTTATATTTTCGAGCGTATCTTTAGCACTATGATGGAAGTTATCTGCCCCCATAGAAAAGTACACATACGGAATTTTTTGTTTAGCGAATGAATAATGGTCACTGGCTCTGTGCCAATCTATTTGTTTCGTGTTGGTGAGTCGGCTCATTTTTCGTGATGAATAAATAGGTTTTAATTTCACTTTGTTACCCTTAATCTGAGTAAATACTAAGTTAAGTTGGCTTTTTAAGGCGCGACTTGTTAGCGCGTATAATCGCTTATGCGATTTTTTAATTGCCAACATATCTAGGTTAATATTTAAAACAATAGGGAGCTGGCGCATTGTTTTAGCAAAGTGCTCACTGCCGTGTAAGCCATTTTCTTCAGCGTCTGTTGCAACAAACATAAAGCGGTAAGAGGAAGAGGCCGTTAGCGCATGCGATAAATACAGCAATGCGGCAACACCCGAGGCGTTATCGTTAGCGCCAGGGTGTAATTTCCCCGCTTTTAGGCCTAAATGATCATAATGCGCAGTAATAACAATAACAGGTAAATCTTTTACTGTATTAGTAGCAATAATATTAACGCCTTGTGCGCTAGAAAACAGCCCTGAGGAATAAGTAAAAGGTTGTTCACTTACTGTAAGTTGATGCTCTTTGAAGCGTGTTTTTAAATACTCCCTAGTGAGCAAGGCAGCATGACTATTCGTTTTTCTACCAGCCAATTCTGGGCTGGTTAACATAGTTAAATCAGTTAATAATTGTGGCTCAACCTGTTTACAAAGTCCGCTCCAACTTATAAAAAGTACGACACATGTTAAGCTAAATAATTTAATAATGATTCGCCTTAGCGGTGAGTGATTTTAATGCAATGAGCTTATTGTCATAGCGCTGTATTTCATGAACAAAGTCTGCTTTTTTTCTAGCTTTACGCAAATGAAACTCCGCTTTAGTTATATTATTTAATTCAAAGTAACTGCGGGCTAGTCCAAAGTGACTTTCATGTAAGGTTGGTGACATAGCGTTTGCTTTTTTATAATGGCTAATCGCGTTTGTATAGTCACCACTTACATAGTCACTGTTACCAAGCGATATATGATAATAAGGGTTAGTTTGGCGCTTTCTGTCAAGCTCTGCTAATAGCTTATCGCCTTCGGCTACTCTATCTGTGAGTTTATATAATAATGCTAAATTACCTTGCGCAGTATTATTATCAGCGTTTAAGGCAATGGCATAGCGGTACATTTCCTCCGCTTGCTTTAAATCACCTAATTGTTTAAAGAGTACCCCTAAATTTCCCCAACTGGCACTAAATGAGGAATCGGTATTGATTGCTGCTTTAAAATAACTATAAGCTAAATCAAACTGTTTATTAACCAATGCCTCACCGCCTTTATTATTATAAAACATGGCGGTTACTCGCTTTTTTGATAACGATGAGGTTGCAAAACGAGCTTGTCGGCTATTGGGGTCAAAATCAATGATTAAACGTTGATTACGCTGATAAACAAGTGAGCTGTCTTTGAGCTTCGTTTTATTGTCTATGGCCAGGTTGATATGCCCAGTGAGTAAATTAAACCCTTGGTTTAACGCCCAGTATTCTGGAATATGTACTTTTTGAAAGCGGGCCTTAAGGCCTAAATGTTCGGCTAAGCTATACGCTAAAATAGAGAGGGAAAGACAGTTAGCATTTAAATTTTGATAGCTTTGAGACGCTGTTTGTGTGCTGGTAGATTGATAAGATAGTGAGTTATCACCATTTGTGAGTAAAAAACTAAGTACACTATAGGCAATTTCGTCAGCAGATTTTCGCGTTTGTACATAAGCACTTAACTGTTGTTTGAGGCTATGGTCGAGTTGAAATATTTGTTGCTCAGACTCTACAAGCTGCTGTTGTAGTTGCATTGGGGGAGCAATAATAGGGATTGGCACACTTATATTGGCGTTATCTGTGGTGCTACACGCACTTAAACTGAGCAAACAAGCAGCTAGTAAGTAATGTTTACCTTGAACAGCACTCATACACACCTCTGTACAAAAAACACACTGTAAGTATAGTAGCTATTTGGTACAGAGGTTATTTTTTAACGTAACAAACTATTTAACGCTGCTGGTTAAATGTGGCCACTAGTGCATCAAGTGTTTGTGCGCTGGTGGCTAAATCACGAATTGCTTGTTCAGTATTGATTTGTTCACTCATTGATTTATCACTGATCTCACTAATTTGCTCAATACTTCGACCCACATCATTTACTACGCTACTTTGTTGTTCGGTAGCGGTGGCTATTAGAGTTGCCATGTCGTTAATTTCATTTGCTGTTTCAGTAATCGTATTAAGTAACTCAACCGAGCTTTGCATTGCGCTGACGCTTTGTTGGGCTTTATTCTTTGATTGGCTAATATCATTTACAACATCATCTGAAATTTGAGTGAGCTCTTCAATCATTGATTGTATTTCAGTGGTTGACTGTGATGTACGATTCGCCAGTGCTCTTACTTCATCAGCAACGACTGCAAACCCTCGACCATGTTCACCAGCGCGTGCAGATTCAATGGCTGCATTAAGTGCCAGCAAGTTGGTTTGCTCTGAAATCCCTCTAATTGAATCCACTATGCTTGCAATATCAATGGTTTTTTTAGAAAGCAAAGCAACTTGCTCGGTAATACCATCAATGTCGCTGGCAAGGGCTGAGATTGTCGTTTGGCTCTGTAATACTTGCTGATGACTTTGTTTGGTATTATCGCGGCTATCGTTGGTTAACTTAGCAGCATTAGCGGCACTTTGTGCTATTTCTTGCACCGTAGCGCCCATTTCATTAATCGCTGCAGCAACCGAAATGGTTTGCTCTTTTTGTTTATCCAACGCTAACGAGTTTTGTTTTGCTTGCGCAAAGACATGATCAGAGCTTTGACGAATACCATGGCTTTCATCAGCTACTTGCACAATGGCGGTTTCTATTTTTTCAATAAATTGGTTAAAGCCCGACGTTAAATTATTGAGTTCAGGTTGAGGTGATGTAGGTAGGCGATAAGCTAAATTAGCATCGCCACGTCCTAAACGAGAAAACAACTCCGCCATTTTTGATAACGGTGAGGCTAAAGAACGAGCTAATAAGTAACTGATCACGCTTGCGATAAGTGCTGTGATGATAGTGAATGTGAATATTTGCCACTCTAGAGTGTTTACGCTTGCGAAAACTTCGCTTTTTGGTACTTGAGCTAACACAAATAAGTCGGTGTTTTTAATTGGTGTGGCAGCAATCAGCGTGGCTTGTCCGTTAATATTTACTTCTTCTAATGCAAAGCCGTTTTCATCAAGTAATTTGTTATGAATATTGGCACTGTAAATACTATCTATATTAACCTTGGCAACTTTAGCTGCATCTTTATGTAGCTGAATTAAGCCATTTTTATCGGCAATAAATACAAACCCTGACTGCTCAATTTTAAACTGTTGAAGCAGCTTTTGCATATCTGTGATGCTTTTTGCTAAGCCCGCCAAGCCGAATCCATTGGGCTGCTGGTGATTAACAAACATTTTTACATCGTTTTCAGATTCTTGATAAATACTGATTGAGTAGGGTTGTTTTGATTGAGTAAAAGCAAAAAACCAGCCATCTGCAGCATCATTTTTTAAAACACGCAAAAAGCCATCTTGGTTCCAATATTGCGCGGTATTCTTATTAGCCCATGAAGCGGTAGCAAGATCATATTGCTCAACCAAACGATTGAGTTCTTTGAGTAAAAGTGCATCATTGGTGTTGCCAGAGTTTGCCCAATCTAAAATAAAGGTATTGGCAGAAAGCTGCTGTGCTGCGCCTAGAAGTTCATTGATCTCCCCACCAATATGATTACTGATTGTTTGCAGTTTACTTGGCAGTTCCGATTCGATCATGCGTTGCTCAATAATATTCTTTGAGTTATGCAAAGACGTCAAACCAATTAATACAGCAACACAAATAGCAATAATGCTTCCAAGCGCTGTTATTTTTTGAGTAATAGAGAGATTTTGTATCGTCATGATAATACTTATATTTACAACTTAGGCAATGAGAGGATTATTTTAGCACATTATTTATTTTCGGCTATTGATGAATAATTTACATTAAAAAAAAGCCCACAGCAAAATGCAAGTGGGCTTGGTTTCTAACAAGTGAAAGTTCTAGGGTTATAGAATTAAACTATTTTTTTCATTGCCGACATATAGCCGCGTAATTTAGCACCCACTTTTTCAACAGGGTGTTCACGCAGTGCGGTATTTATTTGAATCAATGTTTGATTATCTACTTGGTTACTTTGCTCATTTAAGCCTTTACCAATAACATCGGTATCAATATCTTGCATAAACTCTTGTAGTAGTGGCAAACATGCATGGTTGTATAAGTAGCAACCATATTCTGCCGTATCTGAAATAGTACGATTCATTTCAAACAGCTTTTTACGTGCAATGGTATTAGCAATTAATGGCGTTTCATGCAGTGACTCATAATAAGCAGATTCTGCAATAATACCGGCTGCAGTCATGGTTTCAAATGCCAGCTCTACGCCGGCTTTTACCATGGCCACCATTAAAATGCCGTTATCAAAAAATTCTTGTTCAGTAATTTCTACATCACCTGCTGGTGTTTTTTCAAAATGAGTTTCTGCAGTTTCAGCACGCCATTTTAATAAGTTAGCGTCATCATTTGCCCAGTCTTCCATCATTACCCGTGAAAATGTGCCATCGATTATGTCATCTTGGTGTTTGTTATACAGTGGGCGCATGATTACTTTTAGCTGCTCACTTAATTCAAATGCTCTGACTTTGGCAGGGTTTGATAGGCGGTCAAGCATATTGGTAACGCCGCCATACTTTAGTGCTTCTGTGATCACTTCCCAACCATATTGAATTAGTTTTGAGGCATAGCCAGCATCAATCCCTTTATCAATCATCTTATCAAAACATAAAATAGAACCTGTTTGTAGCATGCCACATAAAATGGTTTGCTCACCCATTAAGTCAGATTTTACCTCGGCGATAAACGATGACTTAAGTACCCCTGCACGATGACCACCCGTACCTGCAGCATAAGCTTTTGCTTGCGCTAAACCATGCCCTTGAGGGTCGTTCTCTGGGTGAACCGCAATGAGGGTGGGTACACCAAAGCCGCGTTTATACTCTTCACGTACTTCGGAACCTGGGCATTTTGGTGCAACCATAATTACGGTTATGTCTTCACGTACTTGCATACCTTCTTCTACAATATTAAAACCATGTGAGTAAGCAAGCGTTGAGCCGTGTTTCATTAATGGCATGATGGCATTAACAACCGCGGTGTGCTGTTTATCCGGTGTTAGGTTAAGTACAACATCAGCTGTTGGGATCAATTCTTCGTAAGTACCCACTTTAAAGCCATTGTCAGATGCATTTAAAAATGATTGACGGCGCTCAGCAATCGCTGATTCACGAAGTGTATAGGCTACATTTAAACCCGAATCACGTAAATTTAAGCCTTGATTTAAACCCTGTGCGCCACAGCCGACAATCACTAACTTTTTACCCTTGAGTGCGGCAACGCCGTCGTTAAATTCGTCTGCACCCATAAATTCACATTGTGCTAATTGCGCTAATTGTTCGCGTAAAGGTAAGCTATTAAAATAATTTGCCATGATTAAGGTTCCTATTAATTCAATTTGTTAGATGCATTGCGTTTGCTTTGCTTGGAATAACCATATGAAAAATCTCTTCTTGCGTAAAATGATATATTTGAATTAAAGTGTTTCATAAAATGAAATACGGGCGTTGACATGGATCATAAGCATTTACATTACTTTTTAGCGTTAGCAAAAACGCTTCATTTTTCTCGTGCCAGTGAGTTGTGTCATGTAAGTGCTCCTACTTTAAGCCGTAACATTAAGCAGTTAGAAGATGAAGTAGGGGTGATGTTATTTCAGCGTGATAATCGCAGTGTAAAGCTTACCCGCGAAGGCATTGCATTTAAGGAGTACGCCAGTGCAACGCTTAATAATTGGCAGCGTTTTAAGGCTAATTTAAACGAGCCGCAACAACACATTTATGGCAATGTAAGCCTTTATTGTTCTGTTACCGCGTCCTACAGTTTTTTGCATCATATTTTAGAGCAACTGAGAGCTCAGCATCAGCATATTGAAATCACCTTAAATACGGGCGATCCCGCCTTGGCTATTAACCGAGTGTTAGATGGGCATGAATCTATGGCCATTGCAGCTAGACCCAGTAAATTACCTGCACAAATTGCATTTGTAGACATTGGTTATTCGCCACTGGTATTAATTGCGCCCACTATTCAATGCCCGATCACAGAAAAACTAGCCACTAACACCGAGACTATTGATTGGTCCGAGCTTGAGTTTATTGTTGCTGAACAAGGGTTTTCACGTCAAAGGTTGGAGCAATGGTGGCGAAAAAATAACGTTCAGGGAAAAATTTACGCGCAAGTGGCTGGGCATGAAGCCATGGTATCTATGGTGAGTTTAGGCTTAGGTGTGGCTATGATCCCAAAAATTGTACTTGATAATAGCCCGCTAAACGATAAAGTGCAGGTTTTACAGTACAAAGGCGAGCCACCACAAGGGTTTAAAATTGGTCTGGCGGTATTACACAAAGAATTGAATGATCCAGCGATTAGTGCGCTGTGGAATATTGCACAAAATATGGGAGAAAACATAATATAGGCTTGTTGGATGATAAAAAAGTGTTAATATAAACCGCTAATATTTATGTGTTTATTAACATCTTTGTTGTGATGTCTGAGAGTTTCAATTATGGATAATACTGCCTCACTTGCTCATTCTGCCCAGTGTTTAAAAAAAGCCATTCCGCTTATGGTTAAGTACAAAATGCCGGTAACGCCAATTAATTATGCGATTTGGTACTGTTATGTACAGGGCGATAATCCACAACTAAATACAGAGCTTGATAAAGTTATCGGTCAGCACAATACCTGCTCGGCCCAAAGTGCTCAGGAAATTTTTGATAAATATATAAACGATGAAGAATTAGCGTTTTTCCAACAAATGTCTGAAAAATTTCATGGTACGGTAGAGCAAGTACAGTTTGATTTGAGTGATTCTATTCAATATTCAAAAAGCTTTACTACCTCGTTAGTTGACTCACAAAATGAGTTAAAAACACTCTCTAGTATTAACTCATTTAATGAAATTTTGTCTTGTGTAGAGCGTTTAACAGATGAATCTATTGCCATGCAAGATTACGCCCGTGGTTTCCAAACTAAATTAGCGCAAGCATATAATGAGATTAAAGATTTAAAAGAAGCTCTAACTATGACTCAAGAAGCGGTTGATAAAGATTCGCTAACGGGGTTATATAATCGCGGCAAGTTTGATACCGACATAGTCGAGTTTTGCCTTCATGCATCTTCACAAGACGAGCAAGATAAGTTAGCCGTGTTGATAATGTTCGATATTGATCACTTTAAACGTTTCAATGATGATTTTGGTCATCAAAAAGGCGATGAGGTACTCAAACTTGTTGCTCAAAAAGTGCAAAATAGCGTGCAAGAACAATACAATGCCTATCGTTTCGGTGGTGAAGAATTTTGTATCACGGGTTACTTTGATAGCATTAATGATGCAATGATCTTTTGTAATAAGTTACGCTTAAGTATTGCTAAATTAACTATCCGTAAGAAAGAAGATAGTAATAATAAACGTAATATCTCAGCAAGTTTTGGCATAGCTCTAATGCAGCCTTTTAGTAAGAGCTGTTTATTAGTAGAAAAAGCCGATAGAGCACTTTATTTAGCTAAAACTCATGGTCGAAATCGAGTTGAAATAGCCGCCAATTTGTAAACGTGTTCCGTTTGTATCAAATTTGTTAATGATTGTAACCCTCTAGAGCTTGTACTGATACTACTTGCTACTATAGGGTCAAAGCCACTTTATAAACTAGTGAATAACTCCATGATGTTACATCTGAGAATAAAAATATGCATTTTATTGGCGTTATTTAGCGCTAATGCAATTGCTCAGACGCAGCAACATATCTCTACGGATGAACTTAAGATTAGTGTCAGCTTAGGGGCTGGAGTGATCAGTAATCCTTTATACGGTGCTGACAACATTCCTTTGTTGGTGGTTCCACAAGTAGCTTATTATGGCCAAAATTGGTTTTTTGATAACGGTCGCTTAGGTTATTCTTTTTTACAAAGCGATACGCATAACATTAGCTTAGTGTCAGAAATTAACCCAGAATCACGGTTTTTTATTGATTGGCACCCGCAAAATATATTCCCGCTCACAGCAATGTCTAATAATGAAATATTAGAATCACAACACATTGAATCTCCTCGCCAGATTAATATTAATAACATTCAAAAAAGACGAGTGGTGTTGGATGCGGGTGTGAGTTATTTTTTTGTAAAACAACAACATGTTTTTTCTGCGCAATTATTGCATGACGTAAACAGTGTTTATAATAGCTACAGAGGATCGCTACAATGGCAATACCATTTTGATCTTAAGTTGTTAAAACTTAAATCGACTTTAGGCGTTAACTATAAATCAGCCCAACTAAATAACTACTTTTATGGCTTAAACAGCACAGAATCTTCATATGGTGAAATAGAAGTTGGTAGTAGCTGGCAACCTTATGCTAAAATCGACGCCCGTTGGCCCCTAGGTAAAACCAACGCGCTTCGTTTTCATTTAGCATATTATGACTATTCAGCAATGGATAGCAGCCCGCTCTTTGAACATGACTATTCAATGACCGCCTTTATAGGATTCGAACATACATTTTAATATGAAGTGTTTTATGTTGGTTGTGTTTGCAGCTTCATTTTTTAGCAACATTAGCGTTGCAAAAGCCTCTTCACTTAACGTATCACCCAAAGTCTGTGTGGTTTCCGAACAACAAGAATTTTGTGATCTTGAGTTAAAATTTAACTGGCAACTGTCTGAGCCAAGCGATGTGTGTTTATACCAGCAAGATACTCAGTTGCAATGTTGGCAAGGGGTAAAAAAAGGGCAACTTAGTTATAAAGCGCGTGTTCAGGTGGAGACCATATACTCCCTGATTAATCCCCTTACAGGTGTATCATTAGCGAGTGTGCAAGTAGAAGTGCAGACTGTATACGCTAAGAAAAAACATCGGCTACGCTCACCTTGGAGCTTTTTTTAATTTAGGAGCAGTAAATGCCAAAGATATTACTTGTTGAAGATGACTTAGGGTTGCAACAATTAACCAAAGACTATCTTGAGCATAATGGCTTAGAAGTTGACGTATTAGATCGCGGTGACGAAGTGTTTCCTTATTTGAGTGAAAATCATGCTGATCTAATCATTTTAGATGTGATGTTGCCAGGAAAAGATGGCTTTAGCGTGTGTCGTCAAGTGCGCGACAAATACACCTTACCTATTTTAATGCTTACCGCAAAGGGTGAAGATTTTGACCAAGTTATTGGCTTAGAACTCGGTGCTGACGATTACGTTATTAAACCTGCTGAGCCGCGCGTGTTATTGGCTCGAATTAGTGCATTACTGCGCCGTGGGCAGCCTAGCGTAAAAGCCGTTGAAGAGCTTAAATTTGGTGACTTATCAATAGATAAAACTAGTCGAATTGTAAAGCTAAGCGGTGTTGAAATTGTATTAACTTCGCATGAGTTTGAATTACTGTGGTTGTTGGCTTCAAATGCCGGAGAGGTTCTCAGCCGAGAGCATGTGCACCAACATATGATTGGCCGTGAGTACGACGGGCTAGATCGAACCGTTGATGTACGCGTATCTCGTATTCGCAAGAAGCTTGGTGATAATAGTGATAAACCATACCGCATTAAAACGGTGTGGGGGCAAGGCTATTTATTTGTATCAGATGCGTGGGACATGTAATTAATGCAAGGTATTAGGCTAGGTTAATGGGAAAGCTATTTATAAGCCTGTACGTATATATTATTGCTTCTTTGTTTATTGCCAGTGGTGTTATAGAGCAGCTTTGGCCGTATGATGAATCCGAGCAACATGTTTTGTTAGATGATGAATTTGGGCAGTCGTTATGGCTGCTTTCTCAAACGCCAGATGGTCTTGAGCAGTTAAAACATAATTTTGATAGCCAAGTTATCGCCCCGCAAGATTTAGTTCTCCCAGCTGAGCAGCAAACACAATTAACGCAAAATAATTACCTTTACTTGTATGATAAGCAGCAACGTATTGTTTGGTATGTTACTTTAAATAACTCTCAGTTATTACAAGTCGGCCCTTTAGGTGTTAAAGCTAAAAACAGTGGGACCGTAATTCCTTATTTATTAGTTTTATTTATCATTAGCTTACCGATAGGGTTATGGAGCTTACTGTTATGGCGAGATTTTGCCAAGCTCAGCCAAGCCTGTGAAGCCGTCGGTGGGGCGCAAGATTTTCAATTAAGCGACAGCTCTAAATCATTCTTTTTACCCATCACTGATACACTGCAAGTAATGCAGCAACGGATTGAATTTTTACTGAGTGCTCAACAGGAACTGACTTCCTCAGTGTCACATGAGTTCAGAACACCATTAGCGCGTTTGAAGTTTGCAATCGCGATGCTAGAGAATAAAGTTCAAGATGGCAAAGCACAGCACTATTTATCTGATATGCAAATGGATATTCATGAGCTAGAATCCTTGGTATCAGAAATGCTGGAATACGCTCGTTTAGATACACAGCAGCCAAGCTTGCAATTGGCTCCTTGTGATATCGTCGCATTAATTAAAGCCAATATCGAAAAAGTAAGTTTTGACACCCCTATTAAATTAACAACAACGCTACCGAGTCAATTTATTTACGTATGTGATAGCCATTTTATGTCGCGAGTGCTACAAAATTTAATTAGTAATGCACTGAAACATGCTGCGCAAAATGTACATATTAGTTTAACTGCCAACGCCGAAAAGTTATTTCTGGTGATTGAAGATGATGGCCCAGGTATTGCCGGTGCTGAACGTGAGAAAGTGTTTAAACCTTTTACCCGTTTAGATAAAAGCCGTGATAAAAAAACTGGTGGGTTTGGATTAGGGCTGGCAATTGTAAATAAAATTATTAGCTGGCATAAAGGGCAATGTAAGATTGAAGACTCACCATTGGGTGGGGTTAAGTTTATTATTACCCTCGACAACTGAATCCCAAACAATAAAAAAGCGCCATAAAGGCGCTTTTTTGCGGTTTAAAACCAAAAATCAACAAGTAGCAAATAGATAGACAGACCACTTATAAAAAAGTTCTATTTTATTTACTATTTTTTTCTAGTAGTGGCATCAGCATTTGCTCTAAACCATTAAGCTTCACTTCGTACATCATAGCGAGCTGAGAGCCAAGCTTGCTATCAGGAAAGCCTTGCTGTTTAAACCACACTAAGTAAGGCTCAGGCAGTAAAAGTAAAGGGCGTCCTGCATATTTGCCAAATGGCATAATGGTGTTAATCGCGATTTTTAGTTGTTGAGGATCCATTACTGACATCTTTTATAAAATAATTACGATAAGTGTAAGGGATTTTAAGGGAATAAAATAGGCTGTAACGGGCAAGTAACAGCCTATTGATAGAGGGAGTAGGCCCTCTAATTTGAGAATCTTATTGGTCATTTAAAAGCAAGGGGTCCGTTATTTGTCTTTTATAAAACACAAACTTAGGTATTAGCTTTATTCAACCAACACAGACATTTTACCTTATTTTTTGACCAATAAAATACTCAGATGTAAAGGAATGTAAATGCAATCTATTTGCATCTAAGCCCGATTACGGAAACAAGGTTTGCTTTACATGTTCCGCAAAACCGCTACCAGCCTCTAAGTAAAAGTTATAAGTAGAATCTATTCCCATATCCTCTAATTCTTTTTGCTGATCGGGATAGTTAGCAATGGCTGTAACTTGCCCTTTATAGCCTGATGCCTGCAACTGCTC
This sequence comes from Pseudoalteromonas sp. SK18, assembly GCF_001974855.1. Taxonomy (GTDB): domain Bacteria; phylum Pseudomonadota; class Gammaproteobacteria; order Enterobacterales; family Alteromonadaceae; genus Pseudoalteromonas. The sequence continues at coordinate 46,813 of NZ_MTQB01000028.1, forward strand.
TAAGGCAAAAATATTTTGCATATGCTTGGGCATAGTTAACATGACCATTTCAACATGGGAGTGATTAACGCGCTGCCAAAAATCGGGGTCAGTTGCATCAGCAATTAATACTCTGCGCCCACGTTTTATATGTTTATCAACCACCTCAGGTTTAATATCAATACCTGCTACAACATCAGGATGGGTTGAGTTTATTGTTTCGTAGGCACCGGTGCCAATTCTACCCATACCAAAAATAACTATTTTGGTATCATTTAAGTTTACTGGAAGCTCTTCCGCTAAGCGGGTTTTACTTTCAAACTTCAATAAAAACCGTTCAATTTTAACGTACAGCTCGTTAGAACGTTTATTTAAAGGGGAAGCAATCACAAAAGTGATGGATACGGCAATTGCGATAACGGCGAGCCATTCAGAGGTAACCATGCCGCTAGATGCTGCAACTGCGCAAACAATCAAGCCAAACTCACTAAAGTTAGCCAAACTAAACGCAGTGAGTAAAGAAGTACGAGCACGCAGTTTAAATAAGTTGGTTAATATGTAATAAAGCAGCGTTTTAACAGGAATAACTAATACTAAAATTAAGGCAACGACTAGAGAGTGGGCAGTAAGCTCAGCACTTAAACCAATACTTAAGAAAAAACCAACCAGTAATATATCTTTTAAGCTAAGTAATGACTTAGACAGCTCACCGGCTTTTTTGTGTGGGGCGAATATCATGCCAATGATCAATGCGCCTAAATCGCCCTTTAATCCTGCGAATTCAAAGGCATTATATCCTGCCACTAACGCAAAGAAGAAACCAAATAGCGGCAGTAGCTCACCGTGTTTAGAACGATTTAAAACCCAATACATAATAGGGCGAAACAAAGGTAGCGCAACAATTAATCCTAAGGCCCAAATGTTTGGTACTTTACCCGTACTGACCGCTAAGAAGATGACAGCAAATATATCTTGCATAACCAAAATACCAATGGCTATTTTACCATGCAAACTTGCCATTTCCCCACGCTCTTCCAGCACTTTTACAGCAAATACCGTGCTCGAAAAGCTCAGAGCAAAGCCAACTAACAACGCACTTTGCCAGCTTAAATCAACAAATAGCGGCAGTGCAAATACTCCAAGCAACAACATAAAACCACTAAATAATGCGCTACTTAAAACAATGTGTATGGTGGCAGGAGCCCATACTTGAGGTTTCATAAGGTTAGAAATTTTTAGCTTGAGGCCAATACTAAAAAGTAGCAGTGTGACTCCTAAAGAGGCAATCGTTTCGAGTAGCTCCGTGCTTTTGTAGCCCGCTAAATTAAGAATAAACCCGGCCATAAGAAAGCCGATAAGTGGCGGTAATTTTAGCTGATATATACCAAAACCGCAGACGAAGGCGGTAGCAAAATAAATTAGTTCCATAGTTATTAGTATCACTGCATTTGGCATTGTAGTGTAGCGAAAAACAATGCTTATTGACAATTAATCTACTTATTTACAGCTGCTAATTGGCTGATAGTGAGTATTTATCAGCTGATTACTAAAACACCTTAATACAGGTATAAAGTGGCTGTAAAGTACAAAAAACACACATATGTGGTTAGTTTTATGGTAAACAGCATGTAAATAGCAGTTTTTCGCTGACAAGCGCTTTTAAATGTGGTTAAGATGCCATAACGAAGGAGTTTAAGCGAAAGCGAACAAAAGTATTGCTTAGCTTAAGGAGAAAATATGTTTAAAAAAATTTTAGCATCGGTAGGCATTGGTGCCGCCAAAGTAGATACTATCCTAGAAACTGAGCATCTTCAGCCTGGGCAATTATTTAATGCACAAATTGTCATTACCGCAGGCGATGTAAGTCAAGAAATTGCGGGTTTAGATTTAATGTTAGTTACTCGAGTAAAAGTAGCCAGTGAAGACGGTGATTATTTTACTAATCATGTTATTGATCAGTGGCGCATTACTGATATTGGTACCGTTGAGCCTGGTGAAGTGAAAACGATTCCATTTGAGGCCCGTTTGCACTCAGAAACACCAATCACTGAAATTAATGCCGGTTATAACCAGTCTTATGTGTGGTTAGAAACAGGGCTTGATATTGATCTTGCACTTGACCCAACAGATAAAGACCACTTACACATCTATCCTAATGAAGCGGTTAAAACCTGTATGCAAGCAATGGAGAAGCTTGGCTTTAGTTTAGTCAAAGCAGATGTAGAGCAGGGGCATCTTCGTGCGTCTACTTTTCAATCTGTGTCGGGGTGTTACCAAGAGCTTGAATATCAACCAAATAGCCGTAGCTTATTTGGAATAAAAGAAATCGAACTCTCGTTTATTCCTGAAGCACATAAAACGCATGTGCTGATTGAGTTAGACAGAGCATTTAGAAGTGACGGTTATGTCGATTTAACTATCGAGCATGATCATGTTAACTTATCTCAGTTATGTGATCAGTTAGAGCGATTATTTGCTTAATAAGATTATGGGGCCTTTTAGTAAGGCCCTGTAATAATAAAAGGTGTTTAAATGGCATTTAAATCTGAGCCATTCTCGGCGCTCGACTCCCAGACTTTGTTTGCCATTATGCGTAAACGTGTTGACGTATTTGTTGTAGAGCAAGCGTGTCCTTACCCCGAACTTGATGATGTTGATATTGCAGATGCTACTCGCCACCTGTATTCACTCGATGGGCAAACCGTAAATGCTTATGCTCGTTGTTATGAAAAAGATGCACAGTACAGTGCGATAGGGCGCGTTTTAGTTACTCAATCACAGCGCAGCTCTGGTTTAGGCAAAGAATTAGTTAGCCACGCTATTAACTGCTGTAAGGCCCAATGGCCTTCTCGTGATATTTATATAGGCGCGCAAACCTACCTACTAAATTTTTATCGCTCATTTGGCTTTGAGTGCGTTGGTAATGAATACTTAGAGGATGGGATTGCCCATCAGGACATGATTTTAAAGCTGTAGGTAATTCTCAATAAAAAAGGCCCACATTTGTGGGTAATGCCAGTCAGTTAAGCTGACTGGCATTTTTCTTTTTAGTCGGATACTTCTTTGGCTTTGGTTTTACCCATCTTGGGTAGCTCCTGTCTTCTCGCCTTTCTGGTAACAAGAAGAAGCTCATTTT
>NZ_MTQB01000029.1:0-44495 GCF_001974855.1 Pseudoalteromonas sp. SK18
CTCCAAAAAGCAAATTCCCATAGCATAAACAACACCAACTCTGACACACCGAGCAGGTAGCGGCTCAGTCCAACAAGCGATTATGCAACACAAACAGCGTGTCGCATAAATACTAAAATGTTATACACTGGAGTCTTATGTCTAGAAAGCCGATACCTAAAGATATCGAAACTTTAGTTTTAACGAGTACTAAACGTAGATGTCCTCTTTGTTGCTTTATTGACCATGATACAAGAGAAAAAAGTGGTCAAATAGCGCATATAAATAAAAGTCGCGATGACCATCGTCCAGACAACCTAGTTTGGCTATGCTTTGAACACCACTCAAAGTTTGACAGTACTACAAGTCAGCACAAAAATTACACTTCGAATGAGGTGAAAAGTTATAGAGATCGGTTAGTCTCTATCTATGAAAAAGGCTCTAACCCAGGTGTGGCGAATTTCGTACTTGATGACTTTCTTCATCATCAATCATTGTTGTTTGATGGTATATGCTCTTGTGCTTCTATAAGTAATAATGGATTCAAACAGCTAGATGAGTTCTATATTAGAATCAACTTTAAACTATGTGATAAAAAATATGGTGGAACTTTGCTTACATTACTTGATGATAACGATGCAGTCTTATTACGACTTAAATACTTCGATGAAAGTCATAATGAACACCCAAATGAGTTAGTGCTTTATTCTTACCATGATGAGAGTTATGTCAGACTCTGTGGCATAGGAGTAATTGATGGCTGGAATCATCTACTGGTGTCGGCTTCAAAGAAGGGGATATCAATTAGAAATGGGCTGTCATCAACATTTGCCTATAATTTTGCTTCATTAGACCACTTCACTAGGATTGAAATTTGCAACGTTTCTGCAAAAAAACAAAAGTGGGACCCATTAGCTTGTTTTGTTTCTGTTTTTTCTCTAGTTAATAAAAAAGAAAATAAACCTTTGTATAATTTTAACTTTGAGTTTGGTGAAACTGAATTTTTATCACAAAGAGGGAGTGAGGATCTTGAGTTCATAAACTTTACCAAAGCAGGCTGGGAAAGTGCATAACAAGTCCTTTAAACGGGTGAAGATCAACAAAAAAGTTGGTTATGTTTCGTGCCTCGACAAGTTTAACCAACAATTTTTGTCCGCTTAAGACGGCGTTACCACTGTCTGCAATTGGCACTTTGCAGACAATCGATAATACAAAACGCTTATGTTAATTGAGGCGCTCATATTCAACTTAACTTATAGTCGAAATTAGTGTGTTGATTTAACGAGCTTAATTCGGTTTAATATCAGCTTAATTAATATGCTGAGTAATGCAGGGATGGCCTAGGGCAGCGGATTTCATTAACTTGGGCCTGGTTAGGGCATTAAAATCTTCCCTTTATAAACTAAAGCCCATTGTATGAATAGTTCCCACGCAGACACACTAACAGGGAGTGTTTCAGTTAATATGTGCCAAGGATAGCTCATTGAAAAAATTAAGATTTATACTCGTTCTACTTACCGCAGTTTTCCTTATAGGTATGATCATACCAGATGACATTGTTATTCCTGTTGAGGGTGCAACACCCAATGATTGGAACCATAATACTTTTTGGTATGAGCCATGGGGAAGCTCTGTGGTCCATAAAGGGATTGATATATTTGGTAAAAAAGGGACTACCACACTTTCTTCTAGCAAAGGCTTAGTCATTTATACGGGCACAATACGTAAAGGCGGGAATGTAGTGGCAGTATTAGGGCCTAAATGGCGTATTCACTATTACGCGCATATGGACAGTTACTCTGTTACAACGGGTACTGTTGTTAAGGCTGGCTCAGTTATTGGTGTTTTGGGAAATTCAGGTAATGCCCAGGGAAAACAACCGCATATTCATTATTCAATCTTATCAATAATTCCAATTCCTTGGTTAGCTACAACACAGACTCAGGGTTGGAAAAGAATGTTTTTTTTAAATCCTCACGAAATGTTTATATAAGCTGTATTGAAAAAATGTATTTAAGATAAATACCAATATGAACCTTATTCACAAGTAAGATGCGGTCAAACTATTCATATTAGCGATTAATATCAAGGAGAGTATATGCCTCATTTTATAATGGACTGTTCTGAAAGTGTTTTTGGGGAACATGATGAGGAATACATTATTGAACAAATTCATTTTGTAGCTCACGCTACAGGTTTATTTGACGAAGGTGATATAAAAGTTAGAGTAAATCCATTTAATACTTTCTTTGGGGAATAAGCGTGAAGACTTTATCCATGTGTTTGCCCATATAATGCAAGGAAGAACAACAGAGCAAAAAGCGAACCTCTCACGAGTAATTGTTAGTAAGCTTGTTACTTTATTTCCTGAAATTTCTAACATTGCAATGAATATTAGTGATTTTGAAAAAGCGACATATTGCAATCGCACGATGCTTTAGCCAGCTATTATCTGTTATTTAATACAGTTTTGGATGTTTATAAGACGTATGAGTAATTCTCAATTACAAAAAATAATATCTCTTTATACTGCTTTTGTTTTTATACCTACGTTATTGCTTTATTTGATTTATAGTATATTTGGTTGGGTTGTATTTTCAGTTACATTAAATCCTTTATTGGGCTATTTTTTGCTGGGTGGTGCATATGGTTTATGGTCACTACATTCATTAATAAAAACGATGAAAAAATTAACGGTATTAAAGCATCCTATTATTGTGATAGTTGGATTGTTATTAGGTTGTAGTTTTTGTCCTGTCGTTTTAACTACGACTGAATTTAGTACGATGAAACCGCAAGAATTTATTTTTATATATATTATTATTGCACCCTTTATAGCGACCTTTCATTTATTTTATTTATATAAAAAACAGTTGACTAGCGCCTCTTGAGGATACTTTAACGAAACTATTTCTCAGTGGGCTTTATTAAACAAGGAGAACACAGGTATGGAACCAAATTACTCAGAATATTCAATTTCAGAGCTAGAAGAGTCATTACGTGCTATCGATCAAGAAGCGTATCCTGAAAGAACAAATGAACTAAAGAACTAAAGAAAGAGTTAAATAATCGCCTTGAAAATCCAACAACGAGTCATGAAGTAGAGGATGGTTTTGAGGCGAATGAACAATTTTATAAATGTCCTCATTGTGAAGAAAAAATTGGATTTTTTCTAAAGCGCTACAAAGTTGGAGCAAGATAAGAGAGTGCCCACAATGCAAAAAACCATTTGCAGTAACCTTTAATGTAAAAGTGTTTTTCGTTGCGCTTTTACCTATGGTTATTTTTAATTATTTTATGATAAAACCTGTTTTAGGATCACTGGGATTAAGTAAATCCATTGGTTTGGGTATAGTTTGTGGTGTGTTAATTATTATATCAACCCGCTTGATCAGAGTTCGTGAATCCATCCGGTAACTTTAAAATTAATCACAATGAACTACCCGTCCACGTAACATTTGTTGTTATTTCATTAAACCTATAACTCCTTCATTAACTAAATGGGTCTGCGCTTCATCTGTATGGGGCTTAAAATTCTTCCAGCGGCCTATGGCCTTGTTGTTAAGCGGTTGGCGCACTTGCATTTTGCTAGCGGTTGATACCGGTGCGGTGTTTAAATGAAAATCAAGGCACTGTGGTTGCCAGTCTAAATCGCAATAGCTCACTAACTCTTTTATTTTTTGCTCTGGTGCGGCGATGAGTTCTTCGTATTTTACTAGTTTAATATTGCTGTGCAGGGCGCTAAAGTGCTGCATCAGTTTATAAAAACGGCTGTAAAATTTAGCGGTGTCGAGTAAGTCTAACGAGTACGCGTAGTAGGGGTTGTTAATGGTAAATAGCTGGCGATAGTTACCAATACAGGTGTCCATGGGGTCGCGAAGTAGGCAAATTATTTTCGCGTTTGGCAGTGCTTTGGTAATTAAATCAATATAAAAAAAGTTAAACGGTAGTTTATCAATAAAGTGTTTATGACTGCCGGTTACAACACGGGTTGCTTCAAGGTAAGTGCTGCCAAGTTTTGTAAAATCAAGCTGGTAAGCTTGGCTTAAGGTGTCTTTATCGAGTACTTGAGGCGTGTGCGTTTGGCTAAGTTTTTTTACACTTAGGCCAAAGTCTTGCAGCTCGCCCGCCGATTGTACGTCGCTGTGGCTTGATAAAATGCGCTCAATTAATGTGGTGCCTGAGCGCGGCATACCTAACACAAAAATTGGCTCACTGCTTTGGTTGCCAGCTGTTTGTTGGTTTTTGTATTTATCACTGAGCTGGTTTATATGTGCAAATAAAGCCTCAGACGCTTGATTATCAAACGCCTTATTAGCGAGTTTAGCTGCTTTACCTTGTTGTAATGCATTAAAGGCCGCTGAAAACTCTCCTAAGTCTTGATATTCTTTTGCCAGCGCATGACCTATATGTAGTTTAGCGTCGGGGTGATTGACCTGTGTAAATACGTTTTTTAATCGCGCTATGTGGTTGTTATGTTCGGTGACTTTAGTTAAATCGGCTAAGGCAAAATGACTTTGATGATGAAGCGGGTTCAGTGAAATGGCATTTTCAAACGCTTGCTGTGCTTTATCAAACTGGCCTAAAAATTTAGCACACACCCCATAGTTATAATAAAACTGCGGCTGACGAGTATTACTCGCCTCAGCTAAACTTAATGCGCATATAAAGTAATCAGCTGCTTGTTGATGTAAACCTGCTTGGGTGAGCGCCACGCCTAATGTATCGGCATCCAGTGCTTTGCTAATGTGTTCCAGCTTAACGCTGAGGGCGGTGTTTTTTGCTTTTTGTAAGTCGCCGGTAAGGGCGTAACACTTGGCAAGTTGTGCAGTATATTCAATAGACTGGGTAAAGCTTAATGCTTTTTCAATCAGCTTTATCGCTTTATAAATTTGGCCAACCTGTAAATTAACCATAGCGAGTAAAAAGTAGCCATCAGCAAAGTCAGGCTGCTGTGTCACTAGCTCAACCAATGCTTTATGCGCTTGCTGAATATTGCCTTGGTTTAGATTATTTATAGCGCTTTGGTGTAGTTGCTTTAAGTTTGGCTGCATGAATGCTCTTATAAATAATGTGCTTACAAATAAAAAGGCTCAAATTAATTTGAGCCTCTTGATTGTACTTAAACTTATCGTTTAATTACATTTCAAACTTATAGTTAAATTTAATACCAACAGTAAGCGGGCGATTAATATAGTAACCATAATTACGTTGTATGTCTGCGCCATTGGCTGTTGTTATATCAGCATCTGAACGACGAACAGAAGTAACCGCATATTTATTAAATAGGTTATCTACATATAAAGTAGTCGACCATGCATCGGCGGTTAATTTAGCTGAAATATTACTTAAGCTATAACCTGGGAGTGCTTCACCGTTGTCACGTAGGCCTACTTTTGAAATTACATCGCTTTGTGCGGTTAAACCATAGTTAATATCAAGGGTTTTGTCGTTAAACACTTCTGTTTGGTAGTTAATCCCCATAGAGAACTGATGCTCTGGCGAGCCTGGTAAACGGTCGCCATCTACCGCGCCATCACTTCCGTCAGCATTAAATAAATATGGTGCATCTGAAGTTAGCTCTGCTTTTGTATAGGCATAAGTTGCATAGGCAGTAAACGAGTCTGATAAGATTGCACGCGTGGCAATTTCAATCCCTTTCGCATTCGCGCTACCAGCATTTGATAAATACGGTAATTGGCCTACTGTTGTTGCACCGGCAATTTGTGCGTTATCCCAATCAACATTGAATAGCGCGGCGTTAAAGTGTAGTTGGCTTCTAAACCATGTACTTTTAAAGCCTAGCTCATAGTTAGTTGTAGTATCTGCTTCATACAGCATTTCATCAGGTGTACCGCAGCCTGTTTGTTGATCCTCAGGTAAGGGCACAGGACAAGGGACTAGGCCATTTGAGCCGCCAATTCTAAAGCCTTCGCTAACAGTGGCGTATCCCATTACAGTATCAGTAAACTGATACTTAGCATTAAATTTAAATAGATTACCGTTGTCACCTGCTTTGTTTTCTTCAAAGTTAACTGAAATTGCATCAGGTGCAGCACCTTCATACAAGGTATTTGCTAATGGGAAGTCAAAAGCCGCTTTTGATTCTACGTCGTATTCGTAAAAGCGCGCGCCAATGGTAATGTCGAATTTATCGGTTACTTGGTAACCCACTTCACCAAAAAGTGCAGACTCAGTGACTTTGCTGCCAGTAATTTCTAAATACTCTAAAGAGTCTGGTCTTAGCTGTGCGCCACCAAAATTATCAACTGCGAACTGATCAAAGCCTGGCGTAAACTCTCTGCTTGATGCATCAGTGTCGGTTTTGTTGTAAAAACCACCAACAATCCAGCTTAGGTCGCTATCGCTTTGTGAGACCAAACGTAGCTCTTGAGTGAAGGTATCGACTTCGTCTAATTCACGGGTAAATGCTGAAAACGAAGGAAACTCCTCGTAGCCATAGTCTAAACGAATTAAAAGGTCAGTTTGGTCGCGTTGACCATCGGCTTCAAAGTGTGAAATACCGGTAGCTGATACCAGCTCAGCAAAACCTAAGTCGGCTTTAAGTTCAAGGCTGAGTAATTGATCTTCTTTTTCCCGTGGCTCTTCAAAACGGTACGCTGACTCGTATTTGCCGATGCGATCATTTAAACCATTATTTTCGTTTAGGCTATTGTGATGAACAATTGAGCGACCTTCGGTGTCTTGCTTTTGATAGAAGTAGTTTAATGTGCCTTCAAATGACTCATTTGCTTTGTAACGTAATGAAATACGCCCAGTTGTGGTGGTTTCACCGTTGGCGTCTTTTACATCTTTAAGATTGCTATTAACCGCATCAAGGTTTGTCCAATCAGGGTCGGTGATCGACACACCTGGTTCACGAACGGTGTAGGCGTAGTCAATAAACCCTGGGTCTTCATAAATATTTAAGCTGGTACGAACAGCAAGTTTGTCTTCAATTAATGGTAAATTGAAGATAAAACCAGTTTCGCCACCGACCGAATCACTTTCTTGAGTTTGAAAAACATCACCAAATACTTCACCTGATATAAAATCAAGCTCTGGCTCTTTAAGCATGTAGCGAATAGCGCCACCTAATGTACCAGCCCCGTATAGTGTGCCTTGTGGCCCAATAAGTACTTCTACTCGTTCTACATCAACAAGGCGCATATCTACCGATACTGGAATTTCGTTAATGTAAGTGGCTACCGTGCCGCCATCTGATGAAGGGCCTGAAGAATTTGTATTTAATCCACGAACTATAATAGGTGAGCCAGAGCGACCACCTTGATCAGTAATTGTTAAACCTGGCACCCAACGCGCTACATCGGCTAATTCGCTGATATTTTGGTCTTTCATTACATCGGCATCAAGCGCAGTAATGTTAAGAGGCGCAGCCTGAATAGAGCCACTTCGGCGTGTTGCTGTAACCTCAATAACTTCAAGCGATTTATTTTTTTCAATAATTTGCTCTTGTGCTGTTGCATTACCGCTAAATAATACACCGCTCAGTGCGCTTGATACAGCCAAGGTTAACAGGCTTGGTTTAAACATAAAAATTGATCCCAGTTAGATTTAGTACGTTAATAAATGAGCGCTAATAATATCAGGGAGTTTTGTTGATGGAAATAAAAATATGAATTTTAATTCACTTTTTTAGAATAAAAATTAAGATTTGGATTTTTACTTAAATTTAAAGTTTAAATATAACAAGGTGTTTGTATAAATAATGCACACACCGCAAGTGGTATATATTGTTTTAAGTGCAACAATGAATGGTGTGAAAGGAGAGATAAAACGTAGGCTTAGTTATACTAAGAGGGAGTTGTAAAATAGGAGATGAGAAGTTGCGCCATGATAGTTCATGACGCAATTAAATTATTAAACTCTAAGCAGCAGGCTGCTTTTTACCATTAGACATGGAGCTGCCTACCGAGGCAATAATCACCAGTAAAATAGCCAGCCACTGCCAAATGCTTAGCAGTTCACCTAAAATAACTAAGCCAGCGAGTGCTGCAATTGCAGGTTCTAGGCTCATTACAATACTAAAACCTTGTGGCGACATATTACGTAAAGTAATCATTTCAAGAGTATAAGGCAGGGCGCTTGAAAGTACGGCGATAGCAATGCCTAATGGAATAATATCCCAAGTAAATGCGGCACTTTGTGAAATGCCACCATAAGGCACCAGCACGATGGCTGATATTGTCATGCCCATCGCAACCGTTGCGCCACCAGAGCTCTGGCTGCCTGTTTTTTTACCAAATAAAATATAGCCAGCCCAACATGCACCCGCCGAAAGTGCGAGCACTACACCGACTGGATCAAGGCTGTCTTGACCTTTCATATCAGGTAAAAGTAATAAAATACCGGCCACTGCACAGGCAACCCAAAATAAGTCACGTTTTCTGCGAGAAGAAAACAACGCGACAGCTAATGGGCCGGTAAATTCAAGTGCAACCCCAATACCCAATGGGATACGTTCTATCGCGTAATAAAATAGAATATTCATGCCGCCTAGACTTAAGCCATAAATTAATATGGGTAAGCGTTGGCTTGCAACAGGGAAGTGTTTCCATGGTTTAAAAATCAAACACAAAATAGCGGCCGAAAACCCTAAACGTAAGGCGGTTGTGCCCTCAGGCCCAACAATAGGAAAAAGCTGTTTAGCCAGTGACGCGCCTGACTGAATCGTCATCATTGCTAGCAATATGCATAAAATAGCCAGTAATAGCTCTTTGGTTGATTTTTGCATGGATGTCCTTAAAGATTGCGATGAATTTTGGCGGCATGTTACCTGCTTTTGATCTTAGAGGTAAGTCAAATTTTGTGATCTTTTTAAGCTTAATTCAAAATAGCAGTGTTTAGTAAAGGGTGCTCAAAGGCCAAGCGATAAAATACGCTTATCGCTTAGTCGGTAGTTTTTGTTTATTAAGTCGTTAAATCTGCAGGGTAAACAACACCAAGTTGTGCGCGTGCGGTATCAAGTACTTGTATTACATCGACAGAAAGCTGATGAGTATTAACGCTAGACTCCCCCTGATTTTGCTCAATGGTATTAATAAAATGGTTGAGTTCGTACTTCATAAAGTGCTCGTCAAATTCCGTGCTAATAAGCTCTTTTTGGCCATTGTTAGCAATAAACTCTATTTTTTTAAGCTGCGACACGGCTTCAATTCTAATACGGCCTAATTCTCCCTGAATTTCTGTGATATTTTCGCCTTGTGAAATTTTCGAATAGCTGATCACCGCTTGTTTGTTGGGGTAATTTAAAAGCACATCGCCAGCACCATCAACACCACTTTCAAGTAATACGCCACTGGCATGCACAGAGCGTGGTGCCCCCCATAATGCAATAACAATATAAAGTGGATAAATGCCCAAGTCTAGCAAGGCACCATTAGCAAATTCAGGTAAAAAGGTATTAGGGCGCTCACCATTTTTATACTTATCGTAACGTGATGAATATTGACTAAATTGACCAATAAACTTGCGCGGTGTGCCGATTTTTTTCAGGGCAGCTTGTAAGTGCGCAAAATTAGGTAAATGGGTGGTCATCATCGCTTCCATGTAAAGGCGCTGATGCTGCTTTGCCGTAGTTAAAATAGCCGCAAGTTGCTTGCTATTAGCCGCTGAGGGCTTTTCGCCTAATACGTGTTTGCCCGCTTTTAAACACTGTAGTGCATACGCGCTGTGCAGGCTATTGGGCGCGGCAATATAAACTGCGTCTACTTGTTCATCTTGGCACACAGCATCAATAGAGGTAAAAATTTTAGCGTCGGTATTTGTTGGATGATTAGCTAAAAAGCGCTCGCCGCTACTAATTTGGCGAGAGCAAATACCGTATAAATTAAAATTGCTGAGTGTATTAGCCGCTGCTAATAACGTGTCGCTAATAAAATTAGTACCTACAATTACAAAATTCATGTTTAGCCTTTGCTGTTTTTAAACAAGGGCGCAGTTTAACAATGTTTGGCTCTAAATGCGCGGGCAGAGCAATTAAACCAACGTTTAATGCTAGTACATAACGTGGCTTGCTCCTGATAACCTAAAAGCTCTGAAATTTGCGTGACCGACAATTGGTTTTGTAATAAATAGTGCTCACATAAGGCTCGCCGGGTGGCGTCTTTGAGCTTTACAAAACTGGTATCGTGCTTTTTAAGTTCTCGGTGCAAAGTGCGAGGGTGAATATTAAGCGCAGCGGCAATAGTATTATTAGCGCTTTGAAATATCGGTAGCATAATACGAATAAGTGCGCTTACCTGAGCAGGCAAAGATTGGCTATGAGCATTATTTTCGGCTAAAAAGCTAAGTGCAGCTTGGGTTTTGTGCTGCTTAGTAACGTTAAGTGTTAAATCTAAGTCTTGTTTGGCAATTAATACGCCGGCGCTATTTCTGTGAGTAATAACCTTACACCCAAAATGCTGATGGTAGGTCTGCTTATTTGCGCCTAGGGTATGAGGTAAAAATACACTTTGTGGCTTACAGCGACCATTACTCATATTTTTTAAGGTAGCAATGGCCAATGCAATGGTGAGCTCTATTACTTGGTTTATTGCTGGTAATGGCCTGAGATTTATAGCGAATGATAAAAACACGTGTTTATTATCATCAAGTGGATGAGTGGTTAAATTAAGCGCTGGCGTATGCAAGTGTAAATATTTTATCACCCAATCTAGCGCCTCGGCTAAATTAGTGCCTGTTTGAGCGGCTATTGCAATATGGCCCAAAATATCAAAGCTTTGCAGACTTGCTAGTTTTAACCCAAAATTTGGACAATTTAGTGTTTTCGCGCAATGCTCTAATAGCTGTGCATACGCGCGGTAAGTAAGGGTCTCTTGCTCTAGTTTATTAAAGTCCACACTAATGGCGCACTGCTGCATTATGGCTGAGAAATCCCCCCCAAGTTCTGCAATTAAATGGTCTATTCCTTGTAATGAGGTGGCTCTAATCAAACGGCTCATAAAATATACTTTTGCGTGAGGGTGTCTAAAAATAACAAGTTTTTATTCGATGTTCCATGCAAACTAGTTTTTTAATTGGAGAATAAGTATGCATATCACTACATTTGATTACATTGTTGTTGGCGCAGGCAGTGCAGGCTGCGTTATCGCATCGCGATTATCTGAAAATAAAAATGTGAGTGTGTGCTTAATTGAAGCGGGCGGCAGTGATAAAGGTGCAATGGTTCAAATGCCTGCAGGGGTCGCTGCAAGCGTGCCTTATGGCATTAATAGCTGGCATTACAATACGGTACCTCAAAAAGAACTTAATAACCGCTGCGGATTTATGCCTCGTGGCAAAGTGCTTGGCGGTTCAAGTTCCATTAATGCCATGGTTTATATTCGAGGTAATAAGCACGATTATAATAGTTGGGCTGCACTGGGCAATGAGGGCTGGGACTATGAGAGTTTATTGCCTTATTTTATTAAAGCTGAAAATAATAAAACCTTTACTGAAAGTGATGTACACGGGGTTTATGGTCCTTTGCATGTGCAGGATTTAAGCCTGCCAAGCCCAGTAAATCAGCTGTTTTTAAACGCCTGCGAACAACAAGGTGTTCCGCACAATGGCGATATAAACGCAGGGCTGCAAGTGGGAGCCAGGTTATCGCAAGTGACTCAATATCAAGGGGAGCGTTGTAGCGCGGCAAAAGCGTATATAACCCCCCATTTAAATCGAAAAAACCTAACTGTGCTTAGCAAAGTACACGTTAATAAAGTGCTTTTTTGCGATAAAACCGCAACCGGAGTCTCTGTTTCTATAAACAATAAGGCCGTTGTATTGCATGCAAAAAAAGAGGTGGTTTTAAGCGCTGGCGCAATTAACTCACCGCAAATTTTAATGCTATCGGGGGTTGGCCCTAAAGAGCAACTAAAGCAGCATAATATTGAAATAGTAAACGAGCTTTCTGGTGTTGGAGAGAACCTTCATGACCACTTAACCGTTGTGCCATTGTATAAAGCTAAATACAGTAAAGGCACATTTGGTATAAGTCCGAGTGGTGCGCTTAATATTGCAAAAGGATGCGTTGATTGGTTTGCCAAACGTGAAGGGCAGCTTACTAGTAACTTTGCAGAATCACATGCTTTTATAAAGCTATTTTCCAATTCAAAAGTACCCGACGTACAGCTTGAATTTGTAATTGGGCTGGTGGATGACCATAGCCGTAAACTACACCTAGGGCATGGCTACAGTATTCATTGTAGTATTATGCAACCTAAAAGCCGTGGCACGATTCGATTAGCCGATGCCAACCCCTTGAGTGCTCCACTTATTGACCCTAATTACTTAAACCATCCCGATGATCTAAACGTGATGTTGGCTGGGCTTAAAAAAACACTGCAGATCATGCAAAGTGAAGCATTTGATGTAATTAGAGGCGATATGGTTTACCCGTTAGATGTTAACAATAATGAGCAGCTTATTGAGTATATTAGGCAAACGGCCGAGACTGAATACCACCCTGTAGGCACTTGTAAAATGGGGCAAGATCCCATGGCGGTAGTGAATAGCCAACTACAAGTACATGGCGTGAAAAATTTGCGAGTGGTTGATGCCTCAATTATGCCGCATATAATTACCGGCAACACCAATGCCTGTGTGATAGCCATTGCCGAAAAAGCAGCTGACTTAATTAAGCTAGCTTGACTTATAAAACGCTGTTAACCATTGCTGCCAGTCTTGCTCTAGTTTGATCATTTGCAGGTGTTTTTTAGCAGCAAAATGCTTGCTTTTATCCTCGTCAGCTAAAAACGGCCCTACACGACATAGCGAGCAATAATTATCGGATAAGTAAGCAGGCAAAGTTAACAAGCTAGCTAGTTCAGGTAAGGGTTTTTCACTAAATACATAGGTAATGCCGCTGGTGTCTTTAACGTGTTTATCACGGTCAACATTGCGAATTTTATAACCATTAAAGTGACTAATATCAAATGGCATTTGCCCCTGATATTGTGCGTTTAAATGGGTATTTAAACTGCCTTCAATATTCCATTCTCGATAAGGTTTAACATCTTTTGAAGTGATGAAACATAGCCCTGCACCTTGTGTATTTAAAGCAAACTCATTGGCGTATTTTATAAATTGATGCAGTAATGCGCGGTTAAGTACGTTCATGCTGGTATGGCGAGTATTGTGTTCAAATGCATCGCGACCAACAAACGCAGGAATAAGCGGAAATTGAAAAATAACCACATCAAAACTATGTAAATGCTGGCCGAGCGTTTGCCAACATTGTGGGTTGGTTACATCAAAGCTATTAAGTACTTCTACCTTTTGCGACTTTAAAGCATTGAGCGCATTATCTGGGTATTTTTGCTCAATAGTTGATTGGTCGTCGTAAGTGGATGCCACTAACTTTTTTGGCTTAATATGACGATAAAGCGCATTTGAAAACGATAAATCGCCATCACCTACCGTAAGTATGTTCCAGTCTGGATTTAAATACATATCAGCGTGAAGATGTGTTTGGTTTTTCGGGCTCATCATTTTGCTGAGGTGCTTGATGCAACCTGTACATAGCTAAACGTGTTTTTAAACCTTCAATAGCAACCTGTTTTAAAATTAGGTTAAAGGTAATCAAAATAGCAAAAACAATGTGGATAGGACCATGGGTAAATCCTGCATCAGGATCAAATATAGATAAGCCAAACAATACAAACAACACAACCATTAGTATTTCAATGAGTTGATTTGAATAAAAAGAAAGACGACCTTCGCTTTTATGATCTTTTTTTATGCTAATGGCACAAAAAAAAGGGATCACTTTTATTTTAAAAGCGGCGTTTTTTTCTACAAAATTCTCACCAAGGTCAGTAAGCTGTTGGCGCAATTGGTCTATCATGGGGTGTCCTCTCAATACAGTGCGCGGATGTTACCCTATTAGAGACCAATGGTTAAGTAATGGCGTGTTATTTAGGGTAAATACTCATACCAATAATTAAGATATGACACACAAACACCACAGATGTGAGCACAAAGCGCATTTTTTGGTAATCTTTGTGGTAACCCTGCCAATGAATCGACGCTTTTTCGAAAAGCAGTACCAACCAAAAACTCGCGCCTAACCACGCAAGCATCCACTCAATCGGCAAAAATGATAAAAACGGAATAGGAATGACCGGAAGCACAGCTTTAATGGCATCGGCAAAACTTTGTTGCCCTGCATGCCATAAATTACCCGCCATAAAAGCTAAAATAGCGATGCTGTAAAAACTAAAAAACTCTAAATTGACACTGTTACTGCCAAACATCAATGGCCAACCCACACAGCCTAAAAACGGCAGCAAGCCCAAATAGCCTAGTTGAATGTGATTAACAAATTTTTCCATGGGTAAGCGCCTTAATCGAGTAGGTAATTCAACACTGATAGTGTAACAAGGATAGATAGAGTTATCTCAAAAAATTTATATAATGCTTAAACGACTATGTTATTTATGACGATCACTTATTTTAATTAAAATAGTGGTTTTTTAAGCGCTAAGTTGGTGATTTTTTTATATTATTACCTATACTCATTATTAGTATCAGTAAATGGATGATTAGTATGGCTAATAATGTCACTCGACGTAAATTTTTAAGTACATTAGCGGTCGGTGCTGCGACCTCTGCTGTCGCATTTAAAGCGCCGTATGTGTTTGCAAAAAAACCGGTTACGCTCAGAGTCATGGGCACGCATGTAACTTTACAAGAAGAGCTTAGGGTCCGTGCCATGCAAGAGCTCGGTATTAATATTGAATTTACCCCTATGGGGAGTGCGGCCGTTTTACAAAAAGCAGCCGCCGATCCCTCTTCATTTGATTTATATGAACAATGGTCTGACTCAATTAATATATTGTGGCAAGCCAATGCTATTCAACCAATTGAAGTAGAAAGACTAAAATATTGGCAGGAAATAAATCCACTAACCAAAACCGGCAAGTTAGTTCCGACAGCAAAACTAGGCGCAGGCGATGCGCCCAATAAAATTTTATATGTTCAACAAGATGGCTCACTTGGAAGCCAGGCCACTGATCAAATAAGTTTTATGCCTTATGTTCACAATGTAGATTCATTTGGCTATAACACTAATTTTATACCTAAGGGCGTGGCTTACGAGACTGAATCGTGGGGCTGGTTACTTGAAGAGAGTAACAAAGGCTTTGTTGGTTTGGTAAATGCCCCCACCATAGGCATTTTTGATGCCGCATTGGCAGCCCAGGCTCAAGGGCTGATGACATTTAATAATATTGCCAATATGAGTGTTGCAGAAATAGACAAACTGTTTGCAATTTTAATTAATAAAAAGCAAGCAGGGCATTTTTCTGGGTTTTGGACATCGGTGCCACAATCTGTTGAGTTTATGCTTAAAAAGCGCGTGCATATTCAAAGCATATTTTCACCGGGGGTGACTGCATGTAGAGCCCAAGGTTTACCCGTTGTTAATGCATCTCCTAAAGAAGGGTATCGAGCATGGCATGGGGTAATGTGTCTCTCTGCTAATACGGTAGGGCACGTAAAAGACGCCGCTTATGAATATATGAACTGGTGGTTATCGGGCTGGCCTGGTGCATTTATTTCAAAGCAAGGTTATTACATTTCTAATCCAGAACGTAGCAAAGAAATAATTACCACCCCCGAATGGGATTATTGGTACGATGGCAAAGAAGCGACTCAACCACTAGCGGGTACCGATGGCAAAAATATAATTATGCCAGGGCAAATTCGCGATGGCGGCAGCTATGAAAAGCGCTTTTCTAATATTGCGGTGTGGAATACAGTGATGGATAACTACGATTACAGTTTAGATAAATGGTTTGAACTACTAAACGCATAAGGGAATTGAATGCTAAAACAGTTAATTGGTTCTTTATCTATTAAAGTATTATCTTCGTTGGCTATTTTTATTTTAATACAAATAATAGTTTACGTTGTTATTAATGAGCGAACCGACAAAATAGAGCAAGCCAGTAAAAATGTATTGAACATTAATGGGCTGTCAGTTGTTGTATTTGAAATTAACAAAGATATTTTACAGATTCAGCGAGATATTTCTGTTTATGGTGTGTCGGGTAGCGACGTTATTTTTGATAAAATAAAAAGCACTCATCAAAGTATTCAAGCGCGGTTAATTGAAGCACAACAGCGAATCCAGCAACCCGAGATTAAAAATTCATTAAACGCCATGCAATCATTGGTTTTAAATTATGGCAAAAGTATCGATAGTCTTAAAAAACGATATGATGAAAAGTCTAAAATTATTGAGCAACAGCTACCAAATACCTACGAATTAGCATTGACTACCTTAGCAAGCAGGGATGGAGAAACGGCCAGGCTGGACAAGGACTTATTATTGTTTCAGCTAAAGGATCATTGGCATCATCTGTACCGCAATTCAATCCTGTTTTTAACTCAACGTGATTACGCCAAACGTAGCCAAGTAAAACAGCGGCTAAAATTAATTAAACAATTAACCAACAGTGGCGCTACAAACAAAATGATTGGCCAAAACAAGGTCGAGCAACTAAATAGTTTAACAACTAAATTCGAGTCTTTATTTGCTCAGGCCATTCAAGCCAATAGAAATTATTTAACCTTAAGCAATATTGTTATTGCCGGTGATTCGGTTGAATTTTCAGCACTTGCCAAAAAATTGCAAGAAGATGCATTGTTGTTGCTTAGTGATATTTCGCAAACCAGTCAAGAGAGCATTAATGCCGCGCAAACTGTTATTCAAGTGTCGTTATTTTTGTCTGTTACCTTGTTTATTCTTTTTGCTTTATTTTTTCACTTTCATATTATTAAAGCGATTAACAGACTCACCGTTAGTTTTAGATCATTTTTAAATGGTGATTTTTCAGCAAACATAGCTGATATTAACCGTGAAGATGAAATAGGATTTTTAGCCCAAGCAGCAAATAAATTTAGAGTGCTAAACGAGCGCCTAGTTGAAGCAAAAAAAGCGGCAGAGGAAACATCCCGAATCAAATCTGAATTTTTAGCTAATATGAGCCATGAAATACGCACTCCCATGAACGGTATTTTAGGCATGGTACAGCTAGTGAGTAATACCGAACTCGATGCTAAACAAAAGCGCATGATTGAGGTTATTAGCTCTTCAGGTAACAGTTTATTGGTTATTCTTAATGACATTCTCGATTTAAGTAAGCTCGATGCCGATAAAATGCTACTAGAAAACAGAGAGTTTAAATTAAGTGCTTTATTGTATGAGCTGGAACAAATTTTTAAATCGCAAGCCGACCATAAAAATATAGAGTTTAAAATAGTAAAAGAAAAAGTAGATTCTGTTGATTTGGTACAAGGCGACGAAACCCGTTTAAAACAAGTGCTAATGAACTTATTGGGGAATGCATTTAAGTTTACAGAGCTTGGAACAGTAACCTTGTCTGTTGATCTAAAAGAGAAAAATAACAATGAGGTGGTGTTACTATTTAGCGTTATCGATAGTGGTATAGGTATTTCACAACACAGTATAAAAACGTTATTTGATGCTTTTACCCAAGCAGACACTTCAACAACACGTCGTTTTGGTGGTACAGGACTTGGATTAACTATTTCTAGTAAAATATTAAACTTAATGGGCAGTAATTTACAAGTAGAAAGTGAATTGGATAAGGGTTCGAGATTTTATTTTCAGCTAAGGCTTAATATTCCCATTGCAAATACAAACGTTAAACAACAAGCACAATTACCCGATGTAACTATTAAAAATAAAGATGTGCAGGTATTAATTGCCGAAGATAATCCGGTAAATCAAATCGTGCTAGAAAGCTTTTTAAAAGCAATGGGTATTAAACATATAACCGTGGCAGATAATGGTGAAATAGCGCTTGAGCTATGTACTAAACAACAATTTGATTTAATTATGATGGATATTCAAATGCCGGTAATGGGCGGGCTTTTGGCAACTAAATATATTAGGGAACTAGCCAATTACCACGATGTGCCGATTATTGCCGTTACTGCAAACATCACTGAAAAAGACGAGCCTGAGTACGTGACAGCGGGTATAACTAACACTATAAACAAGCCTATAGAATTCAATAGTTTAAAAGTTATAATTGACCAGTATAAGTATAGCGAGTAAGAATAAATATCCTATGTGCTTTTATATTTTTTGGTGGTATTGGTTAGCAATACACTCAAAAATTAAAAGCGCCTTTAGGCGCTTTTAACTTTAATTAGCAATACATATTCTCAGTGGTTTATTCATTATTACCCACAAAATGCTAACTACTGGGTTGTATCTCTAAGTAGCTGTTAATGGTTGATTCGAGTTTTTTGTAGCTAGTTTGAATGAGCTCTAATTTATTCTTCATACTGCCCATGGCATTTTCACTGGCCATTACTTCTAATTCATCAAATAATTTATGCAAGTTAGCCGCACCTACATCACCCGATGAGCCTTTCAAGCCATGACTTAGTTTTGATATTTGCGATAAATTATTGTTATTTATTGCATCCTCAAGTTCTTCTAGCTTCATTGGTGTACTTTGAAGGTATAATTCGCATACTTTTATAAGCAGCTCTTCATTATTTAATAACCGAGATAGCGCGTTATCTTTATCCCAATCAGGTAAACTTTGACTATCTGAAGTATCAGGGATTGGTTTATTAAATTCGTTAAGCTGATTATTTTCCAATGGAGCCTCTTTTATAAAAGTTGAAGACAACCACTTTGTAGCTGTTGCAACTAATACCTCTGCAGAGATTGGTTTAGTGATGTAATCACTCATTCCTGCATCTAGGCATTTTTGTCTTTCACCCATCATTGCATTAGCAGTCATAGCGACTATGGGAATATCAATATTTTGAGGCGCTGCTTCACCAGCTCTTATTTGTTTTGCTGCATCATAACCATTCAATATAGGCATTTGGCAGTCCATAAATACACAGTGGTATTGATGATTATTGGCCACCGAGTTAACAAGTTTTTCTACTGCTTGTTGGCCATTTGACGCGGTATCTATCTCTAAAGATAAACATGACAATATACCCGCGGCTACTTCTATATTTATATCGTTATCATCAACGATAAGAACATGTGCCCCTTTAAAGTCAGAGTTATCAGTTTTAACTGAGTCTGATTCACGGCGTTTGTTAATATTAATATTGCTGCTACCAGCACTTATTTTATCTTCAAGGCTGCGTTCATCGGCTACTGTTTTTAAAAACTCTGAAATAAGTATTGGTTTAGAAAGTAAGCTGGCTTGCACGTGTCTTGTTTTAATTTGCGGATAACCGCGATTTGCTAATAAAATAACTTTAAGTGCATGATGATTAGCAATAGATGGCCACATTTCATCTAAACGTTTTAACAATATGTCGTCTTGTTCAATAAGTATAAAGTCAGGTAAAGGTACGTTTTTTATATCATCTGAAACAAGAGATTGTTGTAATTGTTCAGGTGAAAAACTGTTTCCAGAAAAAGCAGCTATTAAATTATTTATGCTGTCGGTTAACTCGTTATTTTTAGTCACAATAGCAAAGCTTTTGTTTTTTAATCGTGGGGTAAAACTATAATGAGTTGTATCATCATTGCTCAGTGTTAGTTTTATGTGAAAACTACTACCTAGTGACTTTTCTGACTCAAAGCTAATTTCTCCGCCTAGAAGGCTACAAAGCTGTCTGCATATAGAAAGCCCTAGCCCTGTTCCACCAAATTTAGATGCCACGCTTTTGTCTTCTTGGGAAAAGGCGGTAAATAATTTGCTCTGGTTTTCTTGTGCAATGCCCACACCGCTATCGGTAACTTTTACATGAACAGTCACAGTATCATTGCTTGTTTGCTCGCAATAAGCGGTGACCTTTATAAACCCGGTTTCAGTAAATTTAATCGCATTATTTACTAAGTTAGTTAGGATTTGTGAAAAACGATGGGGGTCAGTTTTAATCGTTTTACATTTTAAATTAACAACATCTAAAACAAATTCGAGGCCTTTTTCCTGAGCTTTAACAGCCATACTGCCACAAACGCTTTCGATTAATTTTATTAAATTAAACTCTTTAAAGTTCAACTCAAGTTTACCTGCTTCTATTTTAGATAAATCCAAAATATCATTTATTAATACAGATAAAGCACTCACACTTACTTCTGTCATTTCTAAATAGTTTTTTTGTGTTTCACTTAATGGCTCTTTTTTTATTAAGTTTAAAGTACCCACTATGCCATTAAGTGGAGTACGCATTTCATGGCTTATATTAGAAATAAACGCGCTTTTTACTTCACTGGCTTGTTTGAGCTCTTTAGTGCGAATGGCTACTTTATTTTCAAGCTCATGATTTACTTTTATTATTTCATTCTCAATGGTGCGCTCTTTGGTTACATCTCTGGCTATTATTGCAATACCAATAAACATTCCAAATTGATCGATAATGGCTGATAAAGAGAGTGAAAAGTAGCGTTTAGTAGAGCCGTTACTGATACTAGCGTCTTGCTTAAATTGACGAGTACCATCAGTGAATTTTTCAATTATCTCGTTAAAATTTAGCTGATCTATTATTTTTAAATCATTAATTGGTTTTCCAATTGCTTCTAACTCTCCAAGCTTAAACATCAGAGTTGCGGCATTATTCCAACTAGAGACAATACCGTTATTGGTAATGCCAATTACCGCATCAGATGAGCCGGTTATAATTGCCTCAGATTGTGCGCGCGCATTTGCAAGCTCTTGGCTTTTGCGAAGACTACGATTGAAAAATGCGAGAATGATAGTTAATACAATAACCAAAATAAGCAAAAAGGCGTAGAGCTTTGTTCTGCGTTCCATTTCAATATTTTTAATATGCTCAACAGGCGCTAAAACGTGGCTAGATAAAAAGTTTTGTTTTTCACCCAGCGCTAAAGTGATTTGTTTTCTTGCAGTGTAATAACTTGTTTGCGCAATGCTTTTTGGTTTTATAAGCGACAATGAGCTATTAGCAACAGGGTTGAAAGTGTAATTATTATTGATGCTAATATCACTACCTAGGTCTTTACCAAAGGTGAAATCTTTATTTGGGTGTGATAAAAAATAGCCGTTACTGTCAGTTAAAGCGAGTTGAAATGGTGTATTAATACTGTTTTTTAAAAGAGTTAATAAGTTGTTAGCATTCACGTTAACTATGATAAAGCCAAATCTATTTTGATTTTCATCAAAAATTGGCATAGACAGCCTCAACATCGGGCGATAAGGAAACTCTATTTTACCGTACTCTCTATTCAACGAAATTTCAGACAGATACATTTCGCCATCAGAGAGGTTACTACTGGCCGTAAAGTACTCTTGCGCTCCTTTATTTTGGAGCCTATTTAAATCTATAACCTCTACAGCGCCCTGAACGCGATCAACCCTTACCAGTTCTTGTCCTTTTTTGTTGGTACTGATGATTCTTAGCTGCTCGTAATCTGGGTTATTTTTTAAAAACGCTGCAAATATAATTTCAAGCCTTGTTTTCCATTGAGCATAGGTGGTGTTCTCTAGTGGGTCTACACCTTTGTTATTTGATGCCCTGGCTAAGCCTTTGATTGGAGGGGTTGCGTGTAAAAAACGAATATCTCGACGGTAGTTTTCAATAACCTCTTGTGTTTGTGAATTAATAGATTGGTTTTTGTCTATTATTTCTAGTTCTACAGAGCCAAGTACTGAGCGCGATAAACTTGCTTCATTAATAATAATGGCTAAAACAATTAAGGTAATTATGGCGGATAAAGAAATAGGGAATAAAAGGGTGTAATTACTTACCTGACGAATTATCCTTTTTTTAAGATTTATTGGCATCCATTACTCCAATTAAAAACTAGCCATTATTTAATTATAATTAAACCTAGAGAACTATAGGTAATTTATCAAGTTTGAGCTTAATAATAAAAAAAAATAAGAAAAAAGTTTTTACTATTAAAAAGGAGTTTTGGTTTTATTGGTTTATGTTTACTTCAGGTGATTATAGACATCTTGTAGCTAACACAATTAATTTAATATTGTTAGTACTTATTTTAGGTAATTAATGGACGTTTAGGTTAACTCAGCTAAACTTTAGTCGCGTTTGTTTAATTTTTTTATGGGACTTTATTGTGTTAACCACTGTAGATCAAAGCTTTGCGCATCGAGTGCTTATTGTTGATGATGAACCTTCTAGTTTAATGATTCTAGAGGGGGCTTTATCAGATATCGCAGAAGTTATATGCAGCGATACTGGTTTTGGTGCAATTGAAAAAGCACAGCAGTTTTTACCTGAAATTATTTTATTAGATATTGAATTACCAGATATTAGCGGGTTAGAAGTGTGTAAACGCTTAAAAAACAATCCCGAAACCAGTGGTGTAACGGTAATATTTATTACCTCTCATAATGAAAGTAAGTTTGAGCATTTGTCTTTGGAGCTGGGTGGGATTGACTACATACAAAAACCAGTCGATCTTAAGGTCTGCCGTTTGCGCGTTGGCAACCATTTAAAACTAAAAACACAAGAGCAACAATTAAAGCATTCTCAGCGGTTACTTGCTATTGAATCAGAAAGATTGCGGGTTACGCTCAACTCGATTGGCGACGCTGTTATAGCAACTGACAAAGACGAAAAAATAACGTTTATGAACCCGATTGCAGAAATGATGACCGGCTGGGTGATGCATGAAGCTGTTGGTAATTATATTTCAGAGGTTATGCAACTACGGGATGCAACCACAAAGCACAAAAGCCTTAATCCAATTTCTATTGCTTTAAAGGAGCAGCGAAGAGTAGCTATGGCGCTTAATTGCCAATTAACGAGCTTAAATGGCAGAATTCATCGGGTTGAGGATTCTGCCTCTCCTATTAGGGATGAAAAAGGTAATATTATTGGCGCGATTATAGTTTTTCATGATGTGAGCGAGTCAATTGCGATGGCTGTTAAGATGAGCCATTTAGCAAACCATGACCAATTAACCGATTTACCCAACCGAATTTTATTACATGATCGCGTTGCGCATGCCTGTCAGGTATCTGTGCGTAATGGTTTTTTTGTGGCATTAATGCTAATTGATATTGATCATTTTAAATATTTAAATGATACCGAGGGACACCATGTTGGCGACCAAATCATAAAACTGGTTGCTAAACGCCTTGAATCTATTGTTGATTTAAATACGACCTTAGCCCGAGTTGGCGGGGATGAATTTGTATTATTGCTCCCCGATATTAAATCAACGTGTCATGTTGATGCTGTTGCATCTGATATTTTGTATGCAATGCATCAACCTTTTCGTGTCGATGGAAGAGAGTTTAATTTAACTATAAGCGTGGGAATTAGTATTAATCCAACTGATTCTGATTCTGCCGAATTAATGATGTCGCATGCTGATGCAGCAATGTATAAAGCCAAAGAGCACGGTAGAGATAGATTTTGTTATTTTTCAGATGACTTAGAACATGAGTTTCATCAACGTCAAAATATAGATAAGCTTTTGAGAAATGCACTTGAAAAAGACACGTTGGAAGTTCACTTTCAGCCCAAGCTTTGCCTAAAAAATAAATTAATTATAGGCGCTGAGGCGTTAGTAAGGTTAAGAGATGAGGAGGGCGGTTTTATATCGCCGTTACACTTTATTCCACTAGCCGAAGAGACAGGCTTAATAAATAAGTTGGGTCATAGCGTTTTAAAACGAAGCTGCAGAGCTGCTAAACGCTGGCTAGATAAAGGTCATCCAATTAAAGTTGCTGTTAATGTGGCGGCTAAACAATTTACAGATCCTAAATTTATAGAAAGCGTAGCGCAAATACTTGAGGATACTGAGCTTCCTAGTGGTTACCTTGAGTTAGAAGTGACAGAAAGCGCTTTAATGAGTGATTTTGATGAAACAAGTAGAATATTAAACGGGCTTTCAAACCTTGGTTTGAGCATAGCGATAGATGACTTTGGAACGGGCTATTCGAGTCTATCGTATTTAAAACTATTCCCTGTTGATGTATTAAAGATTGACCAGTCATTTGTTAAAGATATGGTTGATGATAAGCAAAGCCTAGATATAGTGAAAGCAATTACCCATTTAGCACACTCACTTAATTTAAAGATTGTTGGTGAAGGCATTGAAACTCAAGCACAGCTCGATACACTTATTTCGCTTGAGTGTGAAGAAGGGCAAGGATTTTTGTTTAGCAAAGCTTTACCTGAAAACGAATTTGAAAATCTCATTTTCTGATGGTGTAACTAGTATTTTTAAGTTTAAGATAGCTCACATTCAATTATTGTAACTTCTTACCTCCATCAATCTTAAAAATCGATTGTTTTAATCTAAACAATCAATTTTATTTAATTTCTCAATGGCCTTATTGTATTAATCAAGCCAACGCACAAGGCGTTAACTTTTTTAAATACACTAAACATAAATGAGGAATACTATGAGCACTTCATTGATTAACACAAAATTACAACCTTTCAATGCAACAGCTTACCACAATGGTGACTTTGTAGAACTCACTGAAAAAGACGTATTAGGTAAGTGGTCTATCTTTTTCTTTTACCCTGCAGATTTTACATTTGTATGCCCAACTGA
This sequence comes from Pseudoalteromonas sp. SK18, assembly GCF_001974855.1. Taxonomy (GTDB): domain Bacteria; phylum Pseudomonadota; class Gammaproteobacteria; order Enterobacterales; family Alteromonadaceae; genus Pseudoalteromonas. Next base: position 24,491 of record NZ_MTQB01000029.1, read on the forward strand.
ATTAGGTGACCTTGCAGATCATTACGCACAGTTACAAGAAATGGGCGTAGAGGTTTACTCGGTATCAACAGATACACACTTTACGCACAAAGCTTGGCATGACACGTCAGACACAATCGGTAAAATCACTTACCCAATGATTGGCGACCCAACAGGACGCATTACACGTAACTTTGGTGTAATGATTGAAGATGATGGTTTAGCACTTCGCGGTACATTTGTAATGAACCCAGAGGGCGAAATCAAAGTTGTTGAAACGCATGATTTAGGTATTGGTCGTAGTGCTAAAGAACTTGTTCGTAAAGTACAAGCTGCACAATACATTGCCACTCATGACGGTGAAGTATGTCCTGCATCTTGGCAGCCAGGTGAAGACACATTAGCACCTTCACTAGACCTAGTTGGTAAGATTTAAACTTTACCTTCACTAAATTTAGAGTAGAACATGACTCTAATACCAGTGAGCCTACTTGGCTCTCTGGGCACTCTCCCACGCCATCATTCTTTTCTAAAATTCGCACATGCACTGATGGCATGGGGGTTCTGCTGTTTTATTTTTCCGTAAGGGGCTAAGCCATGTTAGACAACAACATAAAGAACCAATTAAAAAGCCATTTTGAATCGCTGACTCAGCCTGTTGAGCTGCTTATCGCCTTGGATGACAGCAAAAAGTCAACAGAAGTAGAAAGTTTAGCGAATGATTTAGCATCACTAAGCGATAAGTTTAGTGTGAGTAACAATCCAGATTCTACGGCACGCAGACCTTCAATGGTGGTGCATTCGCCACAAAAAAATACTCATATTACCTTTGCAGGGGTACCTATGGGTCATGAATTTACTAGTTTAGTACTTGCGCTATTGCACACAGGCGGACACCCAAGTAAAGCCAGCCAAGATGATATTGAGCAAATACAATCACTTGATCAAGAACTAAACTTTGAAGTGTATATCAGTTTGAGTTGCCAAACCTGTCCGCAAGTGGTTCAAGCGCTCAATACAATGGCTGCTACAAATAGCAAAATATCTGCCACTATGATTGATGGTGCTCTGTTTCAAGATGAAGTAGAGCAAAGAAATATATTGGCTGTACCCGCTGTTTACTTAAATGGTGAACCTTTTAGCCAAGGGGCAATGAGCCTAACCGATATTCTAAATAAAGTTGATAGCAAAGGTGCACAGCGCCAAGCCAAAGCATTGAATGAAAAATCAGTGTTTGATGTGCTCGTAGTTGGCGGTGGCCCCGCAGGTGCATCAGCAGCTATTTATTCAGCACGTAAAGGCTTAAATACGGGAGTGGTTGCCGATCGATTTGGCGGGCAGGTAGCTGACACATTGGCTATTGAAAACTTTATTTCAGTAAAAGCAACCGAAGGGCCAAAAATGGTGGCCCAGCTTGAGGAGCATGTTAAAGAATACGATGTTGATGTAATGCACAACCAACGCGCTACAAACCTGCAAAAAGGCAGTGATGGCTATGACATTACTTTAGAAAATGGCGCAGTTTTACAAGCAAAATCACTTGTGCTAGCAACCGGCGCACGCTGGCGTGAAATGAACGTACCTGGCGAGCAACAATATAAAGGTCATGGCGTTGCATATTGTCCGCATTGTGATGGCCCATTGTTTAAAGGCAAACCTGTTGCTGTAATAGGTGGCGGAAACTCAGGTATTGAAGCGGCTATTGATTTAGCTAACATTGTAGAGGATGTAACGGTGCTTGAATTTGCCGATACGTTACGTGCTGACGAAGTGCTTATTCGTAAAGCTAATAGCTTAAAAAACATTACTATTATTAAAAATGCACAAACCACTGAAGTACTCGGTGATGGTAATAAAGTGACAGGCCTGAATTATACCGATCGTGTTTCTGGAGAAAGTAAGGAGCTAACTTTAGCCGGTATATTTGTACAAATTGGTTTGATACCAAACACCGAATGGTTACAAGAGAGTGACCTTGAACTTAGTCAATTTGGTGAAATACTCATTGATGCCAAAGGTGCAACGTCGTTACCGGGTATATACGGTGCGGGCGATGCGACCAATACACCATTTAAGCAAATTATTATTGCTATGGGCGCCGGCGCAACTGCGAGCTTAGGTGCCTTTGACTACTTAATTCGCCAAACACCCGATGCAGAGCAAAACGCTGCTTAATAGTGTTTTAGCGTAAGCCTCTTGATAAAACAGCTCTCACCCATAGCTGTTTGTTCACCCAAGCCGCCCTCTCCAAAGGCGGCTTTTTTGTGTGCTATTTAAGTCGGGTAATACCCACTAAAATACATACTGCCCCGCCAATAAAGCCTAGCCATGCTTCTACAGGGGTTTCGCCATTCAATGCGCGGGTAACTTGTGAAGATGCAGAATCGTAAACATCATAACCCCACATACCAAGTGCTACGCCAATAACAATAAGTACAATACCAATGATTTTATTTGTCATAATGATCCTTTGTGTTTTTAGTGCAAGTTAATCTGGGAGACACTCGTTGTTATAATGTGGCTACGCCCAGTCTTTTTAGTGTATTTGTAATTGCTTCTTCTATCGCTGGAAGCTTAAACGGTTTGGCTATAAACATATCCATACCCGCTTGCTGACAGTTTAGTTTATCTTGTGAGGAAGCATTAGCAGTTAACGCTACAATATAGGTTTGTTGCGGGTCACAAATACCTTGTGCTTTTAGTTGCCTAGTGGCCTCGAAACCATCCATGATAGGCATGATGCAATCCATGAAAATAAGGTCAAAATGCTTTTGCTTGCATTTTAACAGGGCATCTTGGCCGTCTATAGCAAAGTCTGATTTTATATTAAACTTATCCAGTGCCGCTTCTAATACAAGCCGGTTTATTTCGTTATCATCTACCACTAAAACCGATAGCTTATTACTATGATTATTAATAGATTTAAGGCTAGGTGTTTGTGTTTGTTGTTTACCAAGCTCAATCGGAATAGTTAAGGTAAAACACGTGCCCACCTTAACCTCACTGGTTACCTCAATTTTGCCATTCATAAAACCAACGAGTTCTTTAACTATGGCTAAGCCTAACCCAGTGCCACCTTTGTTGTTGTTAGCATCAACCTCTTGGGTAAAAGGCTTAAATAATGAGTTTAAATACGCCTCGCTCATACCGCGACCCGTGTCGGTTATTTTAATAGTAAGTAAAGGGTGCTTTGTATCTACTGCTAATTGCGATTCAAGATAAACAGATCCATGCTCTGTAAATTTTAACGCGTTACTCAGTAAATTAGACACAATCTGACTTAGTCGAGAGGTGTCACAGTATACCCAAACATCGTTAGCAATGAGGTTTGTGGCTCGTAGTTCAATATTTTTATTGCTAAATAATACTGAATATAAAGAAACCACATCGGTAAATACCGTTTTAAGCAACGAGTGATGAGGTTCCAGTTTTAATTCACCATGATTTATTTTTGAAAAATCGAGTACTTCATTGATAATACTTAATAATATATCAGCACTTCGTAGGGCAATTTTAATTTTTTCAGCCCGCTTGTCATAATCATGTTCATCTATGAGTGTCGCTAACATACCCGTAATACCATTGAGCGGAGTGCGTAGCTCATGACTAATTTTGGCAAATAGCATACTTCGATCTTTTAATAGCTGCTCAGCAAGTGCTTTTTTTTGTTTTAACTCTTCGCGTAGCTTAACGGCTTCGGTTATATCTTGAAAAGTGCCAAATAATCGCACACATTGGCCGTTATTAAACTCGGCCTCACCAAAAGTCGACACCCAAATGCTTTGCTGTTTAGCGGTAATAATTTCCAGCTCTAAGTGCCATTTTTCCCCTTTAGATACCGCATTTTCTACCGCTTTATTAATACTATCTCGGCTTTTGCCCGCTTTATAAAATTCAATGGCTGTTTCTATATTTGGAGTATAGCCTTCTTCGGCTTGATGAATGCGTCGAGTTTGTTCACTCCAAAACAGGGTGTTATTAACAAGATCGACTTCCCATGTGCCTATATTTGCTACACTTTCAAGCTTTAGTAAAGTGTCACTATTTTTAATGAGGTTAATTTTATCCTGATTACGTGCAAATTCTGAGCCTAACCACTGCGCTAATAATTCAATATAATCATAAGCTTCATCACTAAAAGGAGCACATTCTTGCGCTGATGAAAAGTTAACAGTGCCAAATACCTCTTGGCCTATTCGTATAGGCGCACCAATGTACGCTTCTAATTGGAAATTAATATAGCAAGGGTGATTTGCAATCCTACTTTGCGACGCATTATGAAATGCTAATGCAGAGTTGGCCGACAAGGTATGCGTGCAATAGGTGCCGTTTAACTCAAACTCAGTACCAATAGCAAGAGAATTGTCAGGGGTAATGGCATGTAAAACAGTGTAAGAATTATTTTTCACGCGGCTGATAATAGCCAAGTCGAGCTGAAAAACATCGAGCCCAAAAGCAAGTAAGTCTGCAATTTTTTGATCAAAGCTTAGCTGTTGATTAGAGACTATATTATGAAAGCATCGAAGAAAATTCACAAAAACCCTTAATTTATTTGGTGTGTAACAGAAATACTAGCAAGCACTATGCCTTAATTTAATCTATTTTTTGACAACACGACGACTAACACATAGTCCTTTATTACATTAACTCACTGATTTAACAATTAATAGGTTGAGTTGGCTTTATATTTAGGTTTATAACATCGTCGACTTCTTCTGGATTGATTTTATCGCTCATAATAATTCCTTATATAGGCTTTAGCTTCATTAATACCCATTTGATAGCCAATATCGAGTAGAGCTCGATTTTTAGTGGTGCGACCGACTTTAAACCCTGCTGGTGGGGCAATAATATTTATTTTGCAATCCGGTGGAGCATTATGTAAAAAATCAATACTGGAATTATAGTTTTTAGAGCGCTGTAGGCTGGCCTGTGCAAGTGCAGGGGTATTTTTATAGAGTTGCTTAGTTAACCACGCTACTTTGACATCTTTTTTACGATAGCCTAAAGGTTGAGAAAGGATAACCGTTATTTCTGATGCACCCATTTCATAGGCTTTTATTACTGGAATAGAGTCGGCAACGCCACCATCGGTCATGGCAATACCATTTATTTTTGGATAATCCCGATAAGCTATGGGTATAGCGCAAGAGGCTTTTAATTGCTCTACCATTTCGCTGCCGGTTGCTTGTAAGTAATGGGCTTGCCCAGATTCGATTGCCGTTGCAACAATATAAAAATCGTGAGGAGATTGTGTAAATTCATCGGTGTTTAAAGGAATTTCACGTACTGTTTCTTGCCAAAGCCAGTCTAAATCAAATAAGTGACCGCCTTTAACAAATCGGGGCAGGTTAATAAATTCAGGCCTACACGAATAATCAGTAATCACTTTGTAGTTTCGGGTTGCTTGTTTACATAAATAAGCCGCGACATTCGTTGCTCCAGCAGATACACCAAAATAGCTGGTAAAAGGTTGATATTGCTGTGCTAAAAACTCATCAAGTACGCCTGCGGCAAAAATACCGCGCATGGCACCGCCCTCAACCACTAATGCATGTTGGCTATTGTTCATGTTAACTTCCATCCTTTGACAATACACTCATGCTAACAAGTGTACTTGAACTGTGCGAGCATCTTTTTACTTTGATTCACTACTTTTAAATTGTTTTCTGTAGGCGGTTGGCGAAATAGAAAAAGTGGCTAAAAAATGCTGGCGAAAACTCACGCTTGATGAAAAGCCTGAATCCGTTGCTACTCTATCAATAGTGTGTGAGGTTGTTTCTAACTGTTGCTGTGCTATGGCAAGTCGCTGCTCAAGTAGCCACTGTGTAAATGTTAGCCCCATGGTTTTTTTGAATAAACGAGAGAAATTGCGTCGGCTCATACTGGCTTTATTTGCCAATAAGTCAATATTAAGAGGCTGGGTTACATTATTTATTGCCCAGCTAATGGCGGGCTCCAAGCGGTTGCTATCGATATTTCGGGGTAGGGGTTTTTCAATGTATTGAACTTGTCTGCCACTACGATGTGGTGCAACGACCATTCTTCTAGCTACCCGGTTAGCAATATCAGCACCGTGATCAAGGCGTAATATATGAAGGCAGCAGTCAATTGCCGCAGCTGATCCCGCCGAGGTAAATACATTATCGACATTGATGTATAGTACATCGTTATCAAAATTGACATTGGGGTATTTTTTTGCAAATTCGTCAGCCCATACCCAATGGGTGGATGCCGTTTTACCCTCTAATATTCCCGCCTCTGCTAATACAAAAGCACCTAAACAAAGGCCAACAATTCGTGCTCCACGTGCATGTGCGTTATTAATTGCATTTAGTAATGCTGCAGGCACTACAGTATCAGGATCGCACCAAGCAGGAACAATCACTGTATCTGCATCAGCGATTATAGATAAGTCTTTGTTAATAGTTATAGGCAAACCAGAAAGCGTGTCAACTAGGCCAACGTGTTCAGTACAAACTTCAACATTATAAGGACGTGCGTCTGTACGGTCTAAATCTTCTCCAAAAATACTACACGGAATTGATAAGTGAAATAAGCTGATATTGTTATAAGCAATAATGGCAACGTTGTGCGCAGGCTTAATGTTCATATTTGGCCTAATATCATCGAATGTAGTCCTGAGGGACACTATTGGTGGCAAACTATAAAGTATATTCTGGTTGTATACAAACGTGGCAACTAGGCAGTCGTGCTGCGTTATTTGTTTTTTATTGATTATTAAAGGGTAAAAATATGACAACAACACTGCGTGAATTAAATGGCCTTAGCGATATACCTGCATCACTTTCTAACGCAACGCTTATACTCGTTGATTATCAAAACACATATACGCAAGGCGTAATGGAGTTAGAAGGCTGGCAAGGTGCCCTTAATAATGCCAAGAGTTTACTTGCAGATGCGCGTGCGGCGGGGACTAATATTATTCATGTGGTCCACGATGGTGGCCAAGGTTCGCCTTATGATGTAAACGCCGAAATAGGCCAAATACACCGTAGTGTGGCGCCGATTGATGGTGAGAGCATTATTGTTAAAAAAGCGCCTGATAGCTTTGTAGGCACTGACTTAGGTAAACAAGTGGATGCAATTGGTAATAATAATGTTATTATCATTGGTTTTATGAGCCATATGTGCGTGACATTTACCGCCCAAGGTGCTTTTTTAAGAGGGAATCATGCAACTGTGGTCGCAGATGCTTGTGCAACTCGGGCATTACAAACATCAGTGAGTGAAGTCTCAGCGTTAAATTTACATTCAAGTGCGCTTGCAACTATCAATGATTTATATGCAGTGGTTGTTCCTTCTGCTGCAGAGCTAAGTGATTAAATTTCTGAATAATACATTATAATATTAATGTGGTTAAAGCACTTAACCAGAATTGATATTAAAAAGGGCAGTAATAGTGATATTACTGCCCTTATAATTTAATGTGGTGCTAGTTAGCTAAATGGCTTCAACCCACATAGTGCCCACTTCTTTTTTTACGACCTTAACATGTGTGCCTGCAGGGAGTGGTTGCTTACTTTTTAATTTCCAACTAATTCCTGAATAAAGGTGTATTGTAAGTCCGTTTTCATCAACATCGTCAGCTAAAACAAAATCAAGCTCAGCGAAATCGCTCTGTACACCTTTGTTATCGACCTGGTTTTGCATACGCTTTAGTGGTTTCCATAAAAATAGCGCAAACCCAGCTGTGATAAGCGTGTTACTCCACAATGCGGTAGTTAAAGAGTCATCTAACAAGTTAAAGTTCATCATTAAACCGCTGGCAAACAAAGACATACCTAAAAATAATAATATAAAGGTAGACATACCTAACACAGCCACTTCGATAATGAGCGCAAGCACGCCTAAAATCATCAGTGTTTCAGGTAAGTTGTTAGTAATAAGCGTCATTATTTATCCTCAACAGATTAAAGTTTTTGCTTTTGATTTAGAGAGTTAATAATCGACATGCCTTGTGCAACTAATGAGCTTGCATCAGTGGCGCTATCGGGCAATAAAACAACAGATGACTCTTTCGCGATAGCTTCTTTAGCGGCAATGGCTTTGGTTGCTAAATCGAGTTGAATCGCTTTTTGGCCTTGCTCAGTATCAGCAGCTTCACCCACTTTGCGTAGTGCATCGGCTTGCGCTTCTGCAACGGCAATAATAGCTTTAGCTTCACCCTCAGCGCGCAAGATTTGTTCAGCTTTTTCACCTTCAGCACCTAGAACTTGAGCCTGTTTTTTACCCTCGGCAACATTGATGTTTGCTTGACGATCACCCTCAGATTCTAAAATTTGCGCACGTTTAACACGTTCGGCTTTCATTTGTGCTTCCATCGCTTCCATCACAGATTGTGGTGGCACAATGTCTTTTATTTCGTAACGTAAAACCTGAATACCCCAAGGCTCAGCCGCTTGGTTGATAGAGGTTACGATATTAGTATTGAGAACATCACGTTCTTCAAATGTTTTATCAAGCTCCATTTTACCCAGTTCAGAACGCATCGTAGTTTGTGATAGCTGCGTTACTGCAAATACATAATCGTCGACTCCGTAAGTGGCTTTGTATGGGTCAAGTACACGAAAGTACAATACACCGTCAACAGATAGCGAAATATTGTCTTTGGTAATTGCCGATTGCGAGGGCACATCTTGAGCTTGTTCTTTTAAGCTGCGATCAGCAGCAATACGATCAATAAAAGGTACAATGAAATTTAAGCCTGCTTCTTTAGTTGATTGGTATTTACCAAAACGCTCGATTAACCATGCGCGGTTTTGTGGTACAAATTTAACACTACTTTTTAGTAGCACTAAAACAAAAATCAGTAAAAACGCTTCAACAGTAAAAACAATATTTATAATTTCTGCGATGGGATCCATAGGGTATTTCCTTGTTAATTACATTCAGTCCAAAAACTGCATGGTGTTTATAATTTCAACAAACTACAGATTATCATTAGTTTTTAATTTGTACTATAAAAACAGGAGGTAGGCTATTCATAATAGATTATTCAAAGGTGCATATTTGATTTCTGCCGGCTTTTTTTGCGTTATATAATGCGATGTCAGCGCTCTTTATAATGGTTTGCATGTTGGTGTCAGCCTTTGGGTAATTGGTAAAGGAGCCAAAGCTCAAGGTGATATGAGGAGCAGCCGAAGAAAATTCATGGAGAATATTTAACGCTTTAATTTTTTGCTGTATCAGTAAAGCAAACTCATGACATTGCTCTTTGTTAGAAGCGGGCAAAATAATTGTAAATTCTTCGCCCCCGTACCGAGCCGCTAAATCACCTTCACGCTTACATACGCTTTCTAAAGCACGCGCCACTTGTTTTAATGCGTCATCACCTTTTTGGTGGCCATAATTATCGTTGTAACGTTTAAAAAAATCGATGTCACACATAATCAAACTAATTGGCTGATGGTGCCTGGCGCAACGTTTAATTTCACTTTTTAGTGTAGTATCAAAAAAACGGCGATTAGCAATATTAGTCAGCGCATCGGTATTCGCTAATTTATTGAGCTTAATATTGGCGCTCACTAATTGCTGTTGGGTTAACTGCAACTTTTTTTTATAGTTAATATTTTTAAGTGCATTATTGATGATTTCGCCCACAAGCTTGATTCTAATTAAATCTATTTTGCTCCAATGACGTTTAGTTTTAACACAATCACAACCAATAAACCCGACCAGCTCATCATCAAAACGCAGGCCTATGCACAAAACCGATTGAATACTTTGTTCTTTAAACTCCGCTTTTTCAGCGTCGGCTTTAGTGGGTAATTGCTCAATATCATTGACTTGAAATAGATGGCTCTGATTCATTACTTCAAAAAAATAGGGTAGTTCAACTTTTGGTACATTTTGCAGCCTATCTTTGCAGGCAATGATACCCGTGTTAACCCATTCGTGAGTGTTGGTGATGGTTTCGTTGTCGGTGTTAAATTCAAATAAATAACTGCGGTCAGCCTTTAATACGGTGCCGATGGCTTTGAGGGCAAAGTTAATTTGCTGATCTATATTGTCATTTTGTATATCAATAAGTTTGGTAGAGATTTTAGAGATAATATGATCAAAGTTATATTGCTCCGTAAATGTACGATCTTGCTCTAGAGTGATCATAGTTACAGAGTCATCAACCACAGCATGGTTAATATTTAACAGTTGTGAAGTGGGCTCAGAACCTAATAAAACGGTTGTTATATCAGAAGAAAATAATTGTCCAACACTCACAACTTCATCATTACTAAAGTCGCGCAGCACAAGATTGCTAAAAACATCTTTTTTAACAGCGCTCTCACCCTCTATGCTAAGTAACGTTTTAGCATGCTGATTTAACGTGTAGTGTTGATTTTTATTATCGTAAACAATCACTGCTAAATTAATAAGATTAAAAACCTGCCAAATTGTTTTGTCTGAGTCATGACTCACTGATTTCTCCGCACTTATACCGGCAGGATCTGCCAAATCTTTTAATTATTAATAGTATATGTCTATTTATATTTAGTACAGTTCTTTGCATTTTACTAAGTTTTTAGTGCGTTTAATTGGTCTTCGTATTACAATTGTGACTCTATATCATTACGTACTTTCTAATTTGCTTTTTTTTCATGAGCTTACTTTGTTTCCAGTAAAGGCCTTTTATATTTCATGACAGAAATAACCACACATCACGCCTCCCGTCGCCGTCTACTAATTGCACTTGCAATTACCTGTTCGTTTATGGTGATTCAGCTTATAGGTGCTTATTATGCTAATTCACTGGCTGTTCTTGCCGATGCAGGCCATTTATTTGTTCATAACAGTTCATTATTTATAGCACTTATTGCTTCTAGCTTTGCTATTCATCTGGCTAAAACTTACAACGACGGCCATCAAAAAGCTGAATTAATCGGTGGTCTGATCAACGGGATTTTATATCTCGCCATTAGTTTACTTATTTTATTTGAGGGAGCTGAGCGCTTTATGCATCACAAAGGTGGGCATGAGCTGGTTATAAATAGCTATTTAATGTCGGTGATTGCTGCGATTGGTTTTTTATTTCATGGTGCAGCAGCATGGGTACTTTATAAGGGGCGTAAGGCCAGCATTAACGTGTATGCGGTTTTTTTACATTCGTTTTTTGACTTAATTTCGACTGTTTCTACTTTTGTAGCCGGTGTACTAATTTACATAACAGGTTGGAATGTGATTGATATTTTATCGAGTATGTTAATTGCCTCATTTGTACTGTTTACGGGAATTAAGGTGATAATTAGTTGTATTAAAGGGCTACGCTCTAACAAAGCAAAACTGCCTGAAGTTCAAGATATCGAAACAGAAATAACCAACATGGAGCACGTTGCCAATGTGCACAATGTTACCGTTGTTCGTAAAAATAAAAAAGTGATAGTGGGTGCTCACGTGGTGTTGAAGCAACATTGCACTATAGAAAAACATGATGAAGAGTGTCGTTTAGAAGTAATTAAACTACTTGCAGATAAATTTAATGTTCGCAACAGTGTACTGCAAATTGAAAGTTATGAATGCAAACATATACATTAAGTTGTTAACCTATAAATTTAGTAACTAGGTTAACAACTCACTTTCATTACTGCGTTTTTATATCAAATCAATAATCTTCTCAAAGCATTCAGGGCTCATTAAATCGTTGGCACTCATAGGGCGGGCGAAATAGTAACCTTGAAGCTTATGACAACCTATATTCGTTAAAAAGTCGAGTTGCTCTCGTGTCTCTACCCCTTCTGCAATACAATATAGCTCTAAGTTTTCAGCAAGCGAGTAAATAGTCTTAATAATCGATTCGTCGCCTTTATCTATGCCAATGCTATTTACAAAGCTTTGATCAATTTTTATTACGTTAATTGGAAATTGACTCAAATAAGTGAGTGATGAATAGCCAGTACCAAAATCATCAAGAAATAGCTTAAACCCAGCTGCTTGAAGGCTCTTGAGTTGTTTAGCTGCTTTGTACTTATCTTCTAGCAGCGTGTTTTCTGTGATTTCTAGGCGTATTTGCTGTGGTTTTATGTTGGCTTTTTCAAGTATAGCGCTCAGTCGTTGGGTTATGTTAGCTTTCAGAATATGTTTTGGTGATATGTTCAACGACACATAAAACTGCGGGTTAATGCTAAGAATAGGCGCAAGCTCTGTGATTGCACGTTGTAATGCTTGCTCAGTGAGCATATCAATTAGGCCTGTTTCTTCTGCCACCGGTATAAATAAAGCCGGAGAGATTAGTTTTCCTTGATTTTCCCAGCGCATTAATAACTCAACACCGCTTATTGTTTTATCTTTTGTGTTAACTACTGGTTGGTAATGGTTAAAGAACTGATTATCTTTTGCGGCGTCTTTTAAGTCGTTTTCAAGAATAAGCTTTTGTTTTATTTGCTCATTCATTTTTTCATTAAAAAACTGAAATCCATTTCGACCTGCTTGTTTTGCATGCATCATGGCAATATCTGCATTACGGATCAAAGCATCGGTTGAGTTTGCATCATGAGGGTACAAGGCAATACCAATACTGGCAGAAATATTGATAGAAAAGTCATCAATAATAACTTTACTTGCCAGCTCACTACTCATTTCGTTAAGCGTATTTTGTAGCGAGGACATAGAGGTAATATTTTCGATTAATACTAAAAACTCATCACCACTTTGTCGCCCGAAGGTTGCATGGTCACCTAAGTATAGGGCAACCCTTTCGGTAATGTTACACAGTAATTTGTCGCCCACAGCGTGGCCAAATGAATCATTCACGGGTTTGAATTTATCTAAATCTATAAATATCACCGCACATTGCAAGTCGTTTTTGGCGGCCTTTGTTATGGCATTTTCAATCTTTTGATTCATTAAACTACGATTAGGTAACCCGGTTAACGCATCATAGTTAGCCAGATAACGCAGCTCATTTTCAGCGCGCTTCTGTTCGGTTAAGTCTGTAATAACAACAACATAATACCCAACTTTACCTTTTTCATTAGCAACAGCTGTGGCGCTTAAATGAATAGGGTGTTGCTTTGCTTTTGTAGTATTAACATAGGCATTTGTTCGCCAATTCTCTTTGGGTTGCAGTGCCTTTAATGTGGCTGCAAATTCTTTACATTTGGTTTGCCCAATGGCTTTGATAAATAGCTCTGAGGTAACAGCTCCCTCATCACCATCATCAGAAAATACCTCCATAAAGCTATTATTAGCTGAAAAAGGCATTAGATTTTCGTCTAGGATAAGTAAAAAGTCATTGATTTGGCTAAATGCTTCACCGAGTATTTTTGCTTGCTGTTCATTTGCTAACTGCTCGGTAATATTAGTAAAAATACCAGATACATACTCAGGCTTTTTACTGTCTTCATTATAAATAATTTGCCCTAGGTCATGAAACCACAACCAATGGCCATCTTTGTGACGTAATCGATATGTCGCTTGCCAGTCTTGTGGCTGAGTTTGTTTTATAAATGCATTCCATTTATTTTCTATTCTATGACGCTCATCAGGGTGCATAATATTAAAGAAGCTATGTATATCAATACGCTCAGGTATATTTTCATAGCCTAATTCTTCACCTCTGGCTGTATTAACTGAGTTGTCTGCAAAGCTATAGTTCCAAACGCCACTCTTATTACTTTTTAGTGCAAGCTCTGTTTGAGTTTTAGAATGAATGGCTGCTCGATGAGCGCGTTCAATCGCTATTTTACGGCTTCGGTATTGCCAAAAAAATAAAAACAGAATTATGAACACCGCGAGGAAGTAGCATGTGTAAGCAATAGGAGACTGCCAAGGTGCATAGGCAACACTAAACTTAAGCATTACAGGATCACTAGTAATGACTCCATTTCGCTGCTGAGTAAACACTGATAGTTCATAGTCACCGGGTTGTAATTTAGTAAAAAACACATGATTAGATTTTAAATCGTCATAACTTAAAGATGAGGGACCACTCAACTCTACTTTGTAATAAGTTTTACTTGTATTTTTATAATCAAAATTAGAAAACCGAACTGTTAACCCCATGTCATCGTGTTTTAGCATTAACGGCGCATTACGATATTTTTCAGGCGCATAATTGAGTGACTTTGAAAACAAGCTAATATCGGTGAACGCCAATTTGCTATCAGTGTTTTGTTGCTCACTATTAAATTGATTAGGGTCAAACTGCAGCAATCCACTGCGATTACCAAATACGAGTTCATTATTTTGTAATTTAATTGCTGCAAGTGCAGTAAAGTGGTTGTTGCTTAAGCCATCTTTAATTGTATAAGTGGTTATGTTTAACGTATTTAAATTAAGTTGATATAACCCGTTGTCAGAACTAATCCATAAAAAGTCATTGTCATCGGCAATAAGTTTATAAATGGCATTAGTATTGAGAGAGTTGTTTGCATTAAAGGTATGCACTATTTGATATGTTTTTGAGTCTACGGCAATTAAGCCCTCTTGTGTGGTTGCTAACCATAGCAGTTCACGTTTAGTGTCTAAGTAATAGTTTTCTACCGTATGATAAAGGTTGTTTTTTGCCGTTTTAGATTTAAAAATAGTAATTAACGTGCCTGTTTCTTCGTTGAAACGATAAAACGTGTCAGACGTACTTAACAGTAGTTCACCAGGATAAGCTTCTGAGGGAGCATGAAATGCGTAAGCATGCAATGGTGAAACTTGCTCTTTTAATCCTTTGATAATTCTGTTTTCGCCGGTATTCGCGTTAAAAATATAAAAATTATCATTATTGATGTAAGCAAAGGTATCAGGAGCGACTTGAGCAATACCAAATATATAGTCAGTATTTAGCTTATGCTCAGTGATAAATTTGTTTTGTTCAAACTTTCCTGTTTCTTTGTTGAAAAGTTCAAGCCCAAAAAAAGTCGCTAGCCATAGATAGTTGTCGCCTTTATTATTTGCAGAAAAAATATCTCCGATAGAAGATAAACCATAAACTGCTTTTTTATCTTTAGATTGTAAAAATAAATCACTCGTTTTAGTTTTTGAGTTGTAGCGAACAAGCCCATCGTCAGTGCCTATCCAGAGCAATTGTTCTGTGTCTTGGTAAATAACATTTACAATATTATTATCCGGTAGGCTGACTCTTTTAAATTTTTTTGTTTGTGCTGCCCACGTTAATACACCATGGGTTCTTGAACCAAGCCATAACAAACCAGATTCATCAAACATAATATCGTTGATCGTATTTTCTGTTATGTTGTAGCTACTATCTTTGAAATTTAAAATAGGGGTGAGTTTTGAGGTTGCTCTATCAAATTCAAATAGCCCACTTTCTGTAGCAATAAATTCACCATAGGGTGTGTTTACATAATCCCAAATATTATAGTCATTAATTAATGTTGATAATTCCGAGGGATTTATATTTTTATTTTCATTAAAAGCAATCCGATACATCCCCTCAACCGTACCAACTAGCAACCCAAGTTCATCATCTATAGATAAAAATTTTACATTGTTACTATCATTGGTAACTTCTTGGGTGTCATTGAGTACTATTTGTTGGAGCTCGTTATTGTCAAAGCTATAAGCGTATAGCCCCTGATCGGAACCAACATATAATATATTTTGGTGCAGTGATAATGCTCGAATAAATATGTTTTCATCAGGCAAAGATGCAACGAGTGCTAGTTTTTTTGATTTTTTATCAAAACGGTACACGTGGGAATCAATAGAAAAATAAAAGTGTGTAGGCTGCTCAACGACTGCAGTAATGGGAGAAAACTTTTCTTCATTTTGATTCAAATGTCCTGAATATATCTGCTCAGCAGTTAAAGTATGTGGGTCAATTAAATAGCTTCCTGCAAGTTGTGTGCTAACTATTATTTTGCCGTCGTTAGCTTTGTAGATATTGATTACATAATTGTTTTTTAAACCTGTTGCGCTTTCGTAAGGGGTGGCTCGGTAACCGTCAAAACGATATAAGCCTTGGGTAGTTGCTATCCAAACGTAACCGATATCATCTTGTATTGATTTCACTATAAAGCTTTGCGACAGTTGCTCGTTGCTAGTAATACGTTGTAATTGTTCAGAATAAGTTTGTGAAGCAAAGCTCTGCTGCATACAAACTAATAAAAATATATGAACAATAAAGAAAAACTTACTCAAAAGCACTTCCCCTTTTTAACTGACAAGCTTGGTATTTAGTATTGGTGTAATATAACATGAGTTTAATTTAAAAATTACAAAAAGCATTAAATGTGAACTAATTGTTGTGTTTTTGTGTGGGCATTACACGTTATTCTAATTAAAGTAAAAGGACTACAGATGAATTTTAGAGAAAATATCAACTTAGAACATAGCGTACTTTTAGTAATCGACTTACAAAGTAAATTGGCACCCGCTATAGCTTCATTTAATACCACCTTAGATTGTGCTTTACAGCTTGCAAATGCAAGTGCTATTCATCAAATTCCTTCAATAATTACAGAGCATTATAAAAAAGGACTAGGTGAAAGTGATGAGAAAATTAAGCAAGCTTTACCAAACGCTCAGTATATTGAAAAAATAAATTTTAGTGCCTGCGCCGAAGACGGTTTTTTAGATACTCTTTCGCAATTACAACGACCTCATGTGGTGGTTATTGGCACTGAAGCGCATGTCTGTGTGTTACAAACATGTTTAGATTTACTACAACAAGGGTATGCAGTAACAGTTGCTGCTGATGCAATAGCCTCACGAAATGTAGAGCATAAAGCCATTGCGGTTGAGCAGCTTCGTCAAGCAGGTGCTATAATATCTTGCGTTGAAACTATTATATTTCAATGGACAAAAAAAGCAGGGACGTCTACTTTTAAACAAATATTATCAATAGTTAAGTAGCGCACTAAAAACATTTTTAAATCAAACAGTATAATCATTCTTAGTTTGATTTAAGATTAAAAATTGCGAGTTGTTGTAGGTTATACTAACAATGAGCGTGTTTAATTATTATAAAATTAATTAAGGTTTTTATGTCTAGTGTGAGTCGATTGTTTACAATCATATTCTGTTTATTATTTGTAGAGTCTATTGGTATAGGCCTTTATTTTGATACATTAACAGAGGCATTTCTGGTCGGCTTGCCCTTATGCTTGCTTCCTATTTGGTTATTAAAAACCCAACCCGAAAGTAAACTTACACCTCATGTTGTCGCTGCTGCAATTATGATGTTTTCATTTTTGCATATTCAGCAAGCGTATGGGCTTATTGAGGTGCATTTCGAAATATTTATTTTCTTAGCCATGCTGATAATGTTTGTTGAATGGCGAGTATTTATTACGGCCATTGTGTTTGTTGCTATTCATCATTTATCTTTTTACTACGTGCAGACTCAAAATACGGGGTTTTATGTTTTCGACCCTGATCGTTTAGCTTTTTCAACGGTACTCATTCATGCGGCCTATGCCATTGTTGAAGCGCTTGTTGCTGGCTTTATTGCAGTGACATTAAAACGTGAAGGTCGTGCGGGTTTGTCGTTAAGTTATGCCACTGAACAAATAATGCAAGACCCTAATCAGATAAAACTCTCGATGCGAGCAGATGATACAGATAGCAGTACAGTGGTAGGCTTTAACACTCTGCTGGAATACTTGTCGGATGTTATTAAGCAGGTTCAAACTCAATCTGATTCATTAAAAAATAACTCCCAAGAGCTTATAAATGTGCACGATAAGTTAGCAGACAGTGCGAAACACCGAAATATACAAACAGATGATATTGCTAATTCAGGTTCACAAGTAGCCCATGGCTTTAAACTGGTTGAGCAAGAAAGCGATATTTTAAAGCAGCAAGTTAGCAGTATTACCGATTCTGCCCATGTTGCTTTGCAAGAAGTGTTACAAACAGACAGTAAAAGCAAAGAGTTGCTCACGTTATTAAACAATACAGAAGAGCAGTTAAGCCACTTAGTGGCTGCTGGCGATGTAATTACAAGTTTGTTGAATGAAATATCAGGTATAGCCGATCAAACTAACTTGTTAGCTTTAAATGCTGCAATTGAAGCCGCCAGAGCGGGCGAGCATGGTCGTGGTTTTGCTGTAGTTGCAGATGAGGTTCGTTCTTTAGCGAATAACAGCCAGCAAACAACAGCAAAAATAGCATCAACGTTAACAGATTTGGTGAATAATAGTCGTACTTCAACACAATCGATGAATCAGTGTGTTGAGTTTGTTGTAGATCTAACAAAAATTAGTGCCACCATGAAAGAAAATATTTCGTCAATGAGTGAGCAAATACAGGCCGTATCTTCAAGCTCTAACTCGGTTGCGCAAGTAGTTGCTGAACAGGCTGGAAATACCGAACAGATTGCAACTAGCACAGATCAAATGCGCCAACGCCAACATGAAGATGGAAAAATTGTTGAACAACTCACCGCCAAGGTACAAATGATTGATGTCAGTATCGACGTGTTAGAGCAAAGTATTGCAAAATTTAACTAATAAGCGCTATTTTATTTTTGCATTGATTGGTGTGTGGCTTGTCGTTGTTGTGTCGGGTTTAGTGTATTTTCAACTTGGGCAATTAAAGCCGTTTGATGAAAATAAAATGCTGGAACGACACAATTGGTTTTCGCAATTTAAACAGCAAGTGGTTTGGCAAAACAAAGATACAGCGCAACTACTTATCATCACAGAAGATAATTGTGGTTGTACCATACAAGCTAAACCACATTTATCAGCCTTACAACGCTTTGCGAAAAATCAAGGCGTTGAAGTGCAAACATTTAAATTGAATAGCCAGCTAAAGTCAGTGGTCCCGGCAACGCCAGCTGCAGTGTTAATTGATAAAAACGGTGATTTTGTTTATGCAGGGCCTTTATCAGAAGGCTTGGCTTGTTCACAAGGTAGTGGGTTTGTAGAGACCGTGATCAGTAATCTACAAGCTGGTTTTAACTCGTCATTATTAATTGCCAATACAAAAGGGTGTTATTGTATTAACCGAGTGTAAAAGAGGCCCATTTTTATTCTACGATAACTGCTTATACATCCTTGAACCGCTTACCTACTTTAGGTAAGCGGTTTTTTGTTGTAGGTTACTTAATCACACCATGGTTATTAAGCCATAAACACCTAGTAATACAAATACAGTGGCGGCAATAGCTCTTACTGTGTTTAACGGGATCCGTTTTAGTAATGCCTTACCAGCATAAATAACAGGTACATTTGCGATTAGCATACCCAGGGTTGTACCAATTGTTACCCACAAAACAGATTGATATTGTGCACCTAATAACACAGTCGCTATTTGAGTTTTGTCGCCAATCTCAGCGATAAAAAATAAAATTAAAGCCACTAAAAATGCGCCATAACGATCGTACTTGTGGCTCACAGCCTCGTCTTTATCAGGGATAAGCAGCCATAAGCCAACAACAATAAAGCTTATATTGACTACCCAAGGTAGGTATTCAACAGCAAAATTACCACTTACCCAATCACCAAACCACGCAGACAAACCATGATTGATTATAGTAGCGGCAAGAATACCTAAAATAAGCGCTATTTTATTATGAAAACGTGCCGCGAGTAGTAACGATAAAAGCTGAGTTTTATCACCAATTTCGGCAAGGGCAACAGTGACGGTAGAGGTTAAAAAAATATCCATTAATATAATCTTCAGGCGGGAATACTAAACCAAGGCAAACAACTATCTCCCGCCATGAGGATAGTGTCTACCTAGGTCTCGCCGATAACGCTTGCTACAACATTACAAACTTACCATGCACATGAGGTGCAATTATGTTGATAAGTTTACTCATTACTGAGCGGGCTACTCCCCTAAGAGGATGGCGATTATTCCACAAAGTTTAAAGCAGGTAAATATTTATTAAATTAATCTTAATTCTCAATATTATTAATTCTGAACTTCCCAGCTTTCAGTAGACACCGGCTTATAATTTTAAAGTAAAAAACGGAAGTATGAATCGCCCCGTGTTTGCCAGAGACTCAATAACTTGAGAAACTGGAACTATGAAAAAATCAAATCGCTATACATCAGAATTTCGTGAACGTGCAATTAGGCTTGTTACCACACAACAGCATGAATA
>NZ_MTQB01000030.1:0-42342 GCF_001974855.1 Pseudoalteromonas sp. SK18
CTTATTATCTTCAATTGGGTATATTTCACCAGCTCAATATGAAACAGACTACTATGATAATTTAAACGAGTCAGGTAAAGTGGCCTGACTTAAACAAACTGGTCTCCGATGAACTCGGGGCGATTCATTTTCTTTCATATCACATTTAGATCCTGAATTAATTCGATTGCTTACAAAACTAGACAATAGCCACTATTATAATTTGTTAGTTTTCATCTCGAAGTTTTCGGACGTTCAGAAAAAAAGCGATATGGAAAATTTGGCAGAATCATACTTTGAGTACAATAAATCTGTAGTTGAGTTAAAAAACTATAAACATACGTGCTTAGTTTCATAACAAGCCATCTAAGTAGTATTTTGCTTCTTTGTTACTTATTTTTAACTAATTTTGGCCTCATTGAGAGGCATTACCAATGTCCGCTCATGGCACAGAGCCGTCCTTCGGCTCTAACTCATTTATGTCCATCGACGATTTATCAATATAACTCACCTTTGCCCCAAAACGAGTTTAGGCGACGGTCGCAAATGAGCGATAAGCGATCATTGAGATTGGATAAATTTTAAAAATAACCAATATAGCTTATAAATACAGAAATCCAGACGAATGAACTTATCAATAGCGCAATTAATACTGCTGCGGAGCCTAAATCTTTAGCGAGACCTGACAATGGATGAATCTCTAAGCCAACTCTGTCTATTGTTGCTTCTATTGCTGTATTAACAACCTCTGCGAATATCACAAATAAAACAGAGATTAGTAGCATGACCTTTTCGTAAATACCTATCTGCCAAATCGAAATAATAATTAGCGATAAAGCGAGTAAAAAAAGCTCTTGTTTAAAAGCAGCTTCATTTTTAGCAAGCCATTTAAATGCACGCTGTGAATTTTTAAAAGCTAAAACTACTCGATTAATACCTGACGGCTTATTTGCACTATCAAATTGCATTGGAAACTCTCTTTATAGACTTAGGGCCTTACAGGCGTTAAAAATATCGTATTCAGGTTGGTATTGACTGCTGCTTACTTGAGTTAAGCCAAGTAAAGTGTCAAAAATATTGTCGTGTGAAAATACTTTTGAGCGTTGTAACTCAATACAATGATTAAATTTAGAGTTAGCGAGTTTATTACTCCAAAAAATCATTGGAATATGGGTTTGCTCGCTTGGTGCTAATGCATATGGAAACCCGTGAAGGTATAAACCTTTCTCACCAAGTGACTCACCGTGATCTGACACATATAGGAGTGACTTCTTTGTTTCGTTACTTGCTTGTAATACTTTTATCAACTGGCTTAACACCTTATCTGTGTATGCGATAGTATTATCATATGTGTTTGTTAGTTCAGTTGTACTACAGTTCTGAATATCGCTTCGAGAGCAATCAGGTTTAAACAAACTTTCGTGTTCAGGATAACGACGATAATAAGTTGGTCCATGTGAACCTATCATATGTAGAACAACCAATTTATGTTTAGCGTTACTAGTCGCTATCTTGTCTGCTAGTTTCGTAACTAATATTTCATCAAAACAGTAATGACCATCACATAACGGATGTTCTTTATTCGGCTCAATGTTGTCTGATTTGATGCGAGCACACACTCCTTTACAGCTGCTGTTATTATCAATCCATGTTACTTCAACACCACTACGCTGAATAATGTCTAGAGCATTTTCTTGACTACTAGCAAGCCGAGAATCATATTCTTTGCGGTTCAGTCGTGAAAACATACAGGGGACTGAAATAGCCGTTGCCGTTCCACACGATGAAACATCACTAAAATACTTTACGCCTAACTTGGGAGTATAAGTATTCGTTGCTCTACTATAGCCTTGTAGTGAAAAGTTAGCCGCCCGAGCTGTTTCCCCGACAACCATTACAGTTAGCGAGGTGCTCGTTTTATTTTTTAAAGTGGGCAAGTTATCGAGTACCTTGAAAGGTAATGGTGGATAAAAGTAATTATCCCTCAGGTATTTATAACTTGCTGTATAGAATGCAAACGGGGTGATATAACTTGTTAGCTGTCGGTTGTTGCGGCCAACAGAAGCGTACTCTTTATAAAAGGGTACAGCGATTAAGGCACAACAGAGCAAAGCTGATAGATTTAGCTTCGTAAAACTTTTTAAACGAACTCTAAAACTCCCAATAATTGTGAACTTGGAAAATAAGTAAGTAGGTACAATCCCCAATAAAAAAATAAATAACACAAGCTGAAAGTTCAAGTATGAAAATGCTTCACCTGAATTTGTTTCAACAATATTTTGTAACATGCTCTTGTCAAAAATAACGCCATAATTAAGTGTTGAATAAAACAACAATGAGCAAACTAAAACACTAAATAGAAGTATAGCTTTAACAAAAGTAATTAAGGACAACCAACTTAAAACTAAAACAGTCAATGAGAAAAGCAATAAAGGGACCGACGCGATAAAAAGCCAATTTATATGCCCTGACTGTGTTGCAGCCATAAAAGTATTGTATAAAAACAAGCCATTAAATGCGATAACGATATACATTGAAACTAAGCAAACAAATTGGCTGTAACTTACTTGCCAAGACGAAATACAAAATCTTTTAAAAGCAATTTTCATAGTTATTCCTTATCACTACTTTTATCAGCTAAACGATAAAGCTGCTCGGTGTAAGCTAAGTTGCTAAATAACACATGAGCTAGTGCTTTTTCAGCCAACGTTTGATCAACGTTTAGCTGTTCATTTTTTTCTTGTATTTTGGTTTGTTTGTTATAGCGCCAATAGCTGGTTTGTTGATTTGGCATTAGGATGACAGCGCGATCATTTTCTAGGTATGCAAAATTGTCGTAGTACTGCATCATTGCGCGTTCAACTGGATAAATTTTAGTCAGATCAAAGCCCAGCATAGGGGTTGCTTGGTCAATTCCTAAAAGTGACATCAAAGTAACAGGTAGATCAATTTGACTAACGAGTCTTGGATCGCGTTTACTTTTCATATCGCTGTTTAAAATAACAGCTGGTATATGAAAAGACTTCAAAGGGACAGGTTCAGAGCCAAAAACACGCACATCATGGTCTGCTACAACCAAAAATACGGTGTTTTCCCAGTACGACCGTGTTTTTGCTTTATTTATAAATTTACCTAGTGCGTAATCGGCATACTTAATTGCAAGATCACGCTTATAGTTTTCAGGGTTATGTCCTTTGGGTAGCGATACTTTGCCTTGTGGTATATCAAACGGATCGTGATTACTAGAAGTAAATACAAGACTAAAAAATGGCTCTGTCGAATTACTTAATTTAGTCAGTTCTTTATCTGCTTGATTGAATAAGTCCTCATCACTTACCCCCCAAGAGGAGATAAATTGGGGATTATCAATATGGTTGATGTCAACAATATCGTTAAACCCGTTTCCTAGAAAAAAGCTTTTCATATTGTCAAAATGGCTTTCACCGCCGTAGATAAACTGTGTTTTGTAACCTTCTTGACTGAATACATCCGCTAGTGAAAAAAAGTTATGCTGCGATTTAGATAGTTTAACTACTGAGCGAGATGGTGATGGTGTAAAACCTGTAGTAATTGCTTCAATACCTCTTACGGAGCGCGTGCCCGTAGCATAAAGGTTGTCAAACCCCCACCCTTGTTGATATAGCTTATCAAGTTCGGGCGTAATATCTAACCCACCAAGTTCTCCAACAAATCGGGCACCTAAACTTTCCTCAAGTATTATAACTAAGTTTTTTTTAACACCAGACACAAAAGGCTTGTTGTGCGCCAAGGTTGGAATATTTCCAACGACAAACTGTTTTCGATAAGAAGCCTTTTTGACCGTATCTATAATTTGTTGACGAAGCATTGTGCCATACAAATTACTGGCACTTTTTTCGTTACCCATGTTTTTCAGCGCAAACGCAACACTGTAAGTGGAGTTAAGAACAAGTGAGTTTACTAGTGAATCTTGAGAAAAATAGACTAATGCAGGGTTAAGCGGTCGGTGATTTAATGTACCTCTAGCAGCAAATAAGCAGATTATTAAAGCAGCCATTAGAATGGGTAAATTGGATGCTTTTTTCAGTGACGGTGGTTGTGTGAATGCTCTGCATAAAAGGCGATAGCTATAAACGCTTGTTAACGAGGCCAAAAGCAATGTACTTAACATTGCAAAAAGATGGCCATGCACTAACATTGAGAAGACTTCTTGTGGGTAATCAAGGTATTCAATATATAATCGGTTAGGCCTTACATCATATTGATTGATGAATGCAGGTGTTGATGCTTCAACAATAACAACTACAGTTACAACGCAGCTACCGTAAAGTGTAAAAATACGCTGGAAAAGCTCTGTTTTAGGGCGTGCAACTACATGTAGTATCAGTATAAAAACCCCAATAGTTGCTAAGTATCCAATGCTACTTAAGTCTATTCTGATTGCTCCTGATATGATCGGCCAAATATCACCATCATTTAATCTTGAATGTTGCCAAAACAATAAAGCAATGCGGGAAGTTATAAAGATTGATATCAATATAATAGTAAAACGCAACAAGGGTTTTAAAACGGAAGTATTTGCTGTCATAGTTGTGCTCGATCTTAATAATTGCAGCAATACTAAAAACCGAAACTTAAGAAATCCTGAGTCTAAACTTAATATTGGCTAAACTATGGAAACTTAAGCAAGTCTTAAGTAAAACTTAAGCTATATGGCGTAACCTAATGATGAAGATGCATTTCAGGTGAATGAGTAACACATGAAGTTATTAATAATTGAAGATTCAGCGTCACTAAGGCGTAGTTTACGAATTGGCTTAGCAAATCTAGGCTTTGCGGTTGATGACACCGGTGATGGTGCACAAGGGCTGAGTATGGCGATGACAGGTGAGTATGAGCTTATAATACTTGATATTATGTTACCGAGTATCGATGGTATTACTTTATTGCAAACCATAAGAACCAAACAGCTTGATTCTAAAGTCTTAATTTTGTCAGCTAAGCAAGAACCTGAAGACCGTGTTTTAGGGCTTTTAACAGGAGCGGATGATTATCTGACTAAACCCTTTTCATTTGATGAGCTCCACGCTCGACTGCTAAATTTAATGCGCCGTGGAGGATTGAAGATGATGAGTGATATCATAACTATTGATAATTTAGCACTGAATTTACAGTTAAAACTGCTAAAAGTTGCTGACAATGTTATCGACTTAACACCCAACGAGTACAAAATTGTCGAATGTTTATTTAGCAATCAAAATAAAGTGTTTAGTGCAGAAAAGCTAAGTACCTACCTTGCAGGGCAATATGATTTGATATCAAAGAACTCGATTGAAGCCCATTTATCATCTGCTCGCAAAAAAGTAAGAGTTGCAGGAGGGGAGCTGCCAATTCAGACCAAACGTGGTTTTGGTTATATTGTACAAGGACAATAATGAAATCTATTCGCAGTAAATTAGTTGTTACACTTTCGGTAACTATAACTAGCTTTGTTTTATGCATTTTGTTGGCAACCGACATTGCTGTTGATAGTTGGATAGATAATGAGTTTGATCGCAGCCTGCAATCCAAAGCAGGTATGTTAATGACCTTAGTACATAAAACTAATGAAGGTTTTTCGTTTAACTTTTCTAGTGAGTTTTTGCCCGAGTTCGAAGGGGAAATAGAGCCTGAGTACTTTCAATTATGGAGCAAAGAAAGTGTTTTTACCCGCTCAAAAAGTTTAGATTTATTTGAAGTTAAAAACCTACCATATGAAAGCTTAGAAATTGGCGAGTCAAAAATACTCCCTATACAATTATCTGATGGCCGAGATGGTCGGGTGTTTTATAGTCGTTTTATACCACAAGAAAAAGACAATATATCAGTAGACACATATAAAAAAACAAATGATGAGCCACTGACTTTAGCTTATGCAGCGTCTTCTGAGGAAGTTGATTTTGTACTTTGGTTGATTGACGTTATTTTTATAGTCACCATAATTACAGTTATTGTATTTATTCGATTATTTGTCAGGAAGGCGATAGATACATCACTTGCGCCATTAATTAAACTCAACCAAGATATCAGTCAGTTAAGTATTACCAGTGAAGGCTCACAGATATTTATACAAGAGCCAGTTAAAGAGCTCTTGCCTATTGTTGAAAGCTTAAATGCTTTTATTAAAGAGAATAGACAACTTTACCTAAGGGAAAAGCGACTTACATCCGATATTGCCCATGAAATAAAAACGCCCATTGCCGAACTTATAAATATGGCAGAAGTTGCTATCAGGTTTCCAAATGAGATTGAGCTCAATGAGGATTTTAAGCCTGAAGCGTTGAAAATAAGTTTACGGCTTAAAAATATCGTGTCGAACTTATTGCTATTACATAAATACAGTAATGGTAAGCTAATCAAACAAGATGCTTGTGATTTAAATCAAGTCATTACCAGAGTCTTAGAAAACACTGATTTATCGCGTGTAAATTTGGAGTTGAATGAGAATGCACCAGCAATTATAAGCAACTTGTTTGCCCTCGAATCAATTATTAGCAATTTAGTTAACAACGCTAAACAATACAGCCCACTAAATTCAAAAATTTTAGTTTCGACAATGATTTCAAAAGAAAAATTTTTATTTTTGTCAGTTACTAACTCCCTTATTGAACCTTTGAGTGATAATGATATAGACCAATTATTTGACCCTTTATGGCAAAAAGACACTTCAAGAACATCGAATGATAACTTTGGATTGGGGTTATCAATCGCTAAAACGCTTAGTAAAGCAATTGATGCGCAATTAAGTGCAGAAGTTAGTGACAGAAAAATCACATTCTCTTTAGCCTTAAACACTGATTAGTTTATTTAGCCCTACATAGAAATAAAGGCTGGGGAATGCAATTATGTGATGAGGCTCCTAAATACTTAATTGTACTGGTAGCTATCAAACAATCAACTCCGTTTCTGCGGCTTAGCAGGATGTTGTTATCACTATACATTTTACAGATCCGCCCTCCGGCTCTAACTCGTTTTTGTCCAAAAACGAGTTTACCCGACCGACCGCTTATCGCTCAAAGCCGACCTATAGAATAATTGCTTTAACACGTTTTGGGGCAAAAGCTTGTTAGAACAAAAGGCAGACTGCGACAAATAGCATCGAAAAGTTTCGAACTTTATTGTCATGGTTTTAGTATTTATTGTCGAGTTTCATACTTTAATGTCCTCCGACAAATACAGCTGTAAACTCAGTCATCGTCAGATAGCAACAAGCTTATCTGTTTCACCCTCAATCGTGTCTAAATATGCCTGTAAATCAGCAGAGTTAGATATTACTTACTGGCCGCTTGATGAGAAGTGGGATGATCACGCTCTGCAACAAGCGTTCTTCAAAACAAAGCCTCGATTAAAAGGCACAAATGGAAGCTATTTATGATTACATATGCAGCCCTCAATTTGTTCATCGTTTAAAAGCTGTTGTAGATCATCAAGAACAAATGAAAGTTGAACTTGATAAAGAAAGAAACGCAATGCTGCGTAAAAGTGATCACTTACAAGTGATTTTTGTGAGCAAAGCTTAATGAGAATAAGCGGCCAAAGTTAATGCTATTGGGTGATAAAACCTGGAGAGAATATGCAGTATTGACTCACTAATTACCAAACTCGCTGCTACCGGCTACCTCATTTAAAATCAAACTTTAGATGCGTTGATTAGGTGAGTTATGAATAAAATGATGAGTCTTTCATCTCGAAGAGAGATGCTGCTGAGTATAGGAGCAACTTACAACAATGCTCGTAAGTTAGACAAAACTAAAATTTGGGATGGATTTGTAGCAGCAGCAAGTTACGACCGTAAGCACGCTATTCAACGGCTGATCGGTTATGTAATGCTCATTCCTACCGTGACCACTGAAGCGAAGTGTAGCCTAGGGTAGTTGTATATCTGTGCCTTGTGTGGGCACCGGAGCCTAAACAAGGCACAGAAGCAGTTTATGGAATAGGGGTCATAGGATATTTCATGAAATGACACGGAAAATATTAGGGTAGTGGTCACCTGATTTGAAATTTTTGGTTTGGAATTTGTGATTTGAGGTTTGTGAATTTGCAAGGGTAGGGGTCTAATTTTGAGGAAGATTAAAGAGCTAAAAAAGTGGTTTGGGCGCTTGGGCACAAGTTTGGGCACAAATCGATAAAAACTGGAATTTTTAGGATGATCTTTTGAGGCTTGGCTCTCGTTATTTTAAAATTTTGAATACAAAATAATAAAAAACTAAGAATTTAATTTTTAGTTGAATAATTAAACGAATAGATTGAATAGGGTTTTTAACTGTTTGAAATATAGAGTTTAATTGGTACGACCGAGTGGATTCGAACCACCGACCTCTACCATGTCAAGGTAGCGCTCTAACCAGCTGAGCTACGGTCGTACAATTTTTTTAGGATTCTTAAATGTTGGTACGACTGAGTGGATTCGAACCACCGACCCCTACCATGTCAAGGTAGTGCTCTAACCAACTGAGCTACAGTCGTACTATAAGTTTACATACTATTTAATTCATCCATGAAGCTTCATCCTGTCGGCGTCCTGCCTCCACCTCGTTCGGCTGCGAAGCTTCGCTTCGGTCCAATCTCGCCCAACTGAGCTACAGTCGTACTGCATGTATTTAAGAATTGTTAATTGCTTAACAACGGTCGCTAATATATAGCGTGATGGGGAGTGAATCAAGCATGTTTATGCTATTTGAGTTTATTTGCCGTTTTTTTATTCATATTGGACTGATTTCACACGTTTTATAAAATTTTTGCCACCATATAACATGCTCTTTTGCTGACGATTTTAGCTGAGCGAGTAAGTTTTTAGCGTTTGGGTCAAGAAGAGCATTTATCTCTTCACTGCTTACTGCTTGATTAAACCACAGCTGCACATACAGCGGCTGCAATGTTTCTAAATAGCCACTCAGCTGCGCCTGATAAGGTTGAATTTGTTTTAAATAATATTTATTAAATATATTACTGACAATTTTAGCCTGCTGCTTGTTTTTACCCTTTGGGCATATATCTTCAAGCGTTAAAGTATTTACAAATTGGGTTGCGGTATGATTTAAGCTAATTTGCTCGCGCGCGGCTTGAATAAGTTGTTGGTCAAATTTGTATCTGTTGAGTGGCTCAAGCGCTAACAAAATATCACTGCTGTTAATTGCAATACTATTTTGAGTTTCTATTTGCTGTTTTATAGTGGTGAGTTTTTTTAGTGCCTCAACCGTGTCGCTAAATCCTGCTGGTTGGGTGCTGAGCTCTTGACCAGTTAGTTGCCAAGTTCGATTGAGCTCTGGCTCATTATATAAAGTGTTGTTGAAAAACTGAGTGAGTTGGGCTTGTTTTTGAGTTTTTGCCGCTGCAATTTTGTTGTAAATCTTGCTTTGTTTATCCAAGGTATTTAAACAGTTTTGCGCACTTTGAATAAAATCTATTTGGTACTTCAATTGGCTGGCAGCGGTGGCTGTTTTACCTAATTGATTATTATGCTCGCTTATTAGAACGTTCAGTTTACATTGGCTAATACCAGCAAGTTCAGTTATGCCAATTTTAATAGCAGGTTGAAAGGTGCTTGTAGGCGCAACTAAAGAGAGTTGTTGCAGTGAGTTTGTGTTCGGCTCGGGAACTTGCAAAGTATTACTTAAGCGAGACAAATAAGTTTTATTTGCCTCACTAGGCTGCTCTGTGCAGCCAATAAGAAATGCACAACACACTGCCAGTAACCAACTAAGTGGCAGTGTGTTATTTTTAGATTGTTTAAGAGAGAATAAATGGTTCACGTTTAAATCGCCTATGCACTGTCAGCATTAGCAGTACAGCTGCTACTGATAAGCCAACGATGATACCTATCCAGAATCCATGCGGGCCCATTGCTGGCACTATTAAGTCTGTTCTTGCTAATACGTAGCCTAAACTAAAGCCGATTAACCAGTAAGAGATAAAAGTAATATAAGAAATTGGCGCGGTGTGCTTTAAGCCTCTCAATATACCATTTGCAGCTACTTGTAATGCATCAGGAAGTTGGTAAATACAGGCTAAAATCATAATAGATGAAGCAAGTGCGAGTACCGCAGGGCTATCGCTATAAAGTTGGCTGATCACATCGCGACCTATAAAAGTAATAAAAGCAACAAACAAAGCAACCATCGCTGCCATAATATAACTTGTCGATACCGCTACTTTTAATTGATCTAAATGATTTTGCCCAAATAAATTACCAATTCGTATGCTAATTGCAATTGAGAGGCTCAGAGGCATCATAAATAATAGTGCAGTAACACTGGCTGCAATTTGATGGCCAGACACGGCTACAGCACCTAAGTGCGCAATAAATAAAGGTATACAGGCAAACAAGGTCACTTCAAAAAATGTCGCCAGTGATATAGGAATACCGAGTTTGGTAATAATACCTATGGTTTTAAAGTTAGGTTTTTCAAAGCCAGCTAATAAGCCTTTAGCATCTATTTTTTTACTGAGTTGGCAATAAGTCACCTGAGCAATCGCCATAACAGTAAATACGAGTGCGGTAGCAATACCACAACCGGCTCCGCCAAATGCTGGTAGGCCAAATAAGCCATTGATAAAAATATAATTGAGTGGAATATTTACCGCAAGCCCCAATAGGCTGATATAAAATGCGGGCTTGGTCATCCCCATGCCTTCGGTCATATTTCTGTAAACGGTAAAAATTAAAAAGCCAAACACACCCCATTTAACAAAATGAATGTAGTCAAAAGCAAGTCCAGCAATCGCAGGGCTGGTATCTAGCTGTAAAATAACGGTATTGGCAAGCTGGGCTGCACTAAAACCAGCAATACTTAACAGGAGGGTTAAATAAAGGGCTTGCTGAAAATAATGGCTGATGCCGTTACGATCTTTAGCACCCGCAAATTGGGCAATAACGCCTGTTAATGCTAATAGAATACCTTGTATTGCTAATAAAATGGGGTTCCATATTCCTGTAGCAATTGACAGTGCTGCTAAATCGGTAGGGCTCACTTGTCCGGCCATTATGGTATCAACCACCGACATTAATACTAAAGTTACTTGTGCTAAAAAAACGGGAACCGCGAGGGAAAGTAAACGTTTGGCTTCCCAACTACAAAAAGTCATAAAAAACAGCTATTCAGAAAAACATAGTCGCATTGTAATCTATTGTGATCTGCCAAGCTATGCTGGTGGTCGGTGTTTGTATTTAATTCATCTTGGCGGTGAAAATAACCATCAATAAGTACTATTAAGTGAATGATTTTGCCTTTTGATACGTTAAACTAGCACTTTGTTAGAAATAGAAGCGATTTTTATGTTTACCGGTATTATTCAAACTCAAGCAACGGTAGTTTCTAAAACCCATGCACAGGGCGTGTTACGCTTGGTAGTTTCTGTCAATGAGCAATACGTGAAGCATTTAGACTTAGGTGCCAGCATTGCTATAAACGGCTGCTGTTTGACGGTGGTAAAAGTAGAGCTAAGTAATCACGATGTGGTTGCTCAAGTGCATTTTGATGTTATTGATGAAACCCTGCAGCTTACTAATCTTGGGCAACTGGAATTGGGTAGTTTAGTTAATTATGAGCGTTCAGTATCGTTTGGAACTGAGTTAGGTGGGCATATAGTATCTGGACATATCCACTGTACTGCCAAAATTGCGCAAATAGTTAAGTTAGAAAACAACTACAAAATACAGCTTAGCCTGCCACAAAAATGGCAAAAATATGTATTATACAAAGGCTTTGTATCTGTTAATGGTGCCAGTTTAACGGTGGGAAATATTGATGAGAAAGGCTTTTGGCTGCATTTAATACCAGAAACACTCGATATTACTAATTTAGGTGAAGCCGTTGTGGGTGATGAGTTCAATATTGAAGTCGACCAGCAAACCTATACAATTATAAACACCGTTGAAAACTACATGCGCCAACATAGCTAAAATATTTGTTCGTCATCGCTGTCCACATGTAACTCTAACTTATTACGTGCATAGTCTATATGCATGTTCAAATGAATAAGGTTACAACAGGCACTACATTCTTCATAGTAGTCTTGGTCGCCCATACTAGCATCAAGATCTAAATGAATATGGTGTCCACAATGTGGGCATGCAATACGTTGTGATAAAAAGTCTTTCATAATAACACCTCATAAAAACTAAGTTATTTTACGTGGGTAGCACACAACGGGCTTACTCTGATTATAGTGCTTATATTTTGTTTACTGCATTTATTTAAGTTTAGTAGTTTAGTAGTTTATCAACGTGCTCTTTGGCCTGATTTAGATAATGCCCAGCATAAATGTTGGCGTTGTTTAAAATAGGGTAAAGCTGGTAAACAGGCTTACGTTGCTCATAACCCTGAGCTAAAGGGTAGTGTTGATTGTAGGCACTATAAAACTCCTCAGGTAGGGGGGCATAGAGTTCACTCATAGCAATATCTACCTCCCTATCACCGTAATAGCAGGCTGGGTCAAATAATGTCGGAATGTTATTCACAAAGCCCAGGTTACCGCGCCAAAAATCGCCATGTAATAATGAGGGTAAAACATGATGACTATGCAGTTGCTCCTTTACCTGATTTATTAGTTGCTCTGAGTCTGCCAACACAATGTTTTTTTCAGCTAAAAGTTGTAATTGCCAACCAATACGTTCTTCTGCAAAAAAAACATCCCATTTTTTATGCCACTGATTAGGTTGAAGTGTTGAGCTTAAATAATTGTCGGTATCAAAACCAAACATCGCTTGCTGGTGTTTTTGATGTAACATGGCAAGGTGTTCACCCATCGTTGACCAATGGGTGTGGGGAAGGTCATCAAGTGTAAGCCACTCTAATACAATAAAGGCGTATTCTATATTGGCCCCAGTAGTAATACAGTCGGGCACCATAAAAACACTGTTTTGAGTAAGCTGTTTTAAACCTTGAGCTTGAGCCTCAAAGCGCTCTAGCTCATTTTTTTGCGCAATTTTAACTAAATAATTGTGCTTGCCATCGCTTAAGTGAAACAACTTATCGGTTGATGTGTTTTGCAACTGACGTTTATGGGTGTGTTTAAAATCGTAATGGATAGCTTGGCTGATCTGTTGATTGATTGTTTTCCACATAACAATAGTCACCTTTTAAACCTATAAATAAACTATGGCAAAAAGGGATTAAATAAACAAATTAATCGGTGTAAAATTAAGACTATCAATTTCTGATACAAATCACTGAAATGGAATAAAAATGAATAAAAGTTTTATCACTAACCTATTAGCAGCATGTTGCGTTGTTTTTGGTTTTGTATTTGATCAAGCCATTGTACTTTCGGTGGGCTTATTTGCACTCTCTGGTGCGGTTACAAATTTACTCGCTATTCATATGCTGTTCGAAAAAGTGCCGTTTTTATATGGATCAGGTGTAATTGCGCTTAAGTTTGAAAGCTTTAAAGTAGCAATAAGAAATTTAATACTTACTGAGTTCTTCTCTGAGAATAAAATCGATAAGCTTCTAAGTAAGGCTCAACCAACGATAGATTTTGAATCAGTCATTTATAAAGTGGATTTAAACCCTGCATTCGATAACTTGTTAGTGGTTATTGAACAATCACAATTTGGTAGCATGCTTGCAATGTTTGGTGGCACTGAAGCCGTTGAGCCAATGCGAGAAAAGTTTATTGAAAAAATGCAATCATCACTGGTGCAAATAAGCGACACCGACGATTTTAAAATACTATTAAGCGACATGTTAACCCAAGGCAATAACGCGGAAAGTTTGCATAACACGGTGCTTAAGTTAGTGGATGAACGCCTAGATGAACTCACCCCTAAAATGGTAAAAGAAATAATTCAAACCATGATCCGCGAGCACTTAGGCTGGCTCGTTGTGTGGGGTGGGGTATTTGGTGGCTTATTTGGTTTGTTGGCAGCGCTTATTTAATAATAAATACACGTTAAGCAGGTATGTAGATCCTGCTTAACGTGTTTGACTCGAGTAAATTAAACGCATTTAAAACTCACGATTTTTTAATTAGAACTCAGGTTATTTAGACCCCGCCATAATAACCACAAGCGGTTTGTTTACTTTC
Organism: Pseudoalteromonas sp. SK18; assembly: GCF_001974855.1. GTDB lineage: Bacteria > Pseudomonadota > Gammaproteobacteria > Enterobacterales > Alteromonadaceae > Pseudoalteromonas. Next base: position 14,029 of record NZ_MTQB01000030.1, read on the forward strand.
GCTAAATCTCTTATTGATGTACTGGTAGACGTTTCCATATTTAAAAATCGTGCTGATTTGTTTAAATCATAGAGCGCTACAAAATCACCCACTGATAAATCATTACAGAGTAATTTTTTACTAATTACATGTTTACTAATACGCAGATCTTTTATGGTTCTGTGAAGTGTCAGTCTTTTGTTAGATGCAACTGCCATACAAGCTTGTGTACCAGGTGATGAGTCAGCGGCAATAAATGTGGTTGCCATTACAGGTGCTGTTAATGTTGCTGCGCCTAATAATACAGTTGAATATAGTGTTGCTTTAAGAGAAATCATTGTGTTTGCCTCTTTGTTTATGTGCAACTTAAGTATTGCTTAATGTAGCCAAAATGTTGTTAACTGAATGGGGCAAGCTGTAAGAAAATGTGTATGTAAATTGTGCTATTTTGTAGGTGTATGAAAAGTTGCTCATAAATAATTTATTTTTGACACAGTTTAGCGTTTTCCTACTGAAATATTTTTTCAGACTGTTATTATCGCGCCCTAAATTTGTGGCATTTTATCTTTTTGGAGCGCAATTGTGAATAAAACGTTAGCCAGTTACTACCAGCAAGCCTATGCGTGTGAGCAACAGCATTTTAACCAATGTTTTTATTGCGGCTGTGAGGCAACAGAGCGCGATCATTGCCCGCCATTGCATATGCTACAAAGTATTATTGATCTAGGTGAAGAAGCTGACTTTGTTGCCATTGCAGCCTGTTACGAATGCCATGCATTACTTCACAATGAGCGATTAATGACCATTGATGAGCGATTTAGCAAACTTAAAAAGAAATTATCTAATAAGTATGCAAAGCCTTTGCGTGTTTACAACATGTGGGAAGAAAACGAACTCGCTGACATGAGTGATGAATTTGCTCATAGTATTCAAGCCGGTATGAAACTCGGTAAAGAAGCTGCAGAGCGACTCGCTTTTACGGGGTTTAGTTACGCCACTGAGGAAGCACGTGTCACAGTGCGTGAAAAAACCAAAGAGTTTGATGTAGAAGGCACTGTATTTACCGACTTTAAAGAAGCGCTTAACTATTGCATTAATGTTTTAAAGGTGCAAAAAAGTGATTTTTATAAAATTTTGGTGGAAGACTATCAAGGTGATTTTAATAAGGCATTGAGCCAATACAGACATCGTCATGATAAAGTCACAGCCGCAAAAGATGGTAATACATTGATTAAAGATTTTTCAAAATTACATAAGCAAAACTCAGATTTTGTAACCCGAACGGTTAAACACTTTATCAGTAAAGATCCATCGCTCACCACCGAAGGAGCTCTGGATAAGCTTTATAACAATTATATAAAAAAATAATTACAGAAACTCACCTTAAATAACCGCCTTTTCACCTGTTTTTTTAGCTTTATGCGTTTGCTTTCGCTAAAGTAGTAAAAAAACAGGAGAACCTAAAAACATGCAAAAATTTGCTCCCTCATTGTTAGCTGTTGGTTTAGCAGCAGCACTTGTTGGTTGCCAAGAAAGCGGCCCACAAGATGACAAAGTAACCATTAATAAAAACCCATACCCAAGTACTTATCAGCCAGTCGCGACATCAAGCACCTTGATCACGAATGCAACTGTATTAACAGGTACAGGTGAGCGTTTAGATGAAGCGGACGTACTGATTGTTGACGGTAAAGTGCAGCAAGTTGGTAAAGATTTAACCGCTAATGCAGACACCACTATTGACGCGCAAGGTAAATGGGTAACACCAGGCATTATTGACGTTCATTCACATTTAGGTGCTTATCCAAATCCATCGGTTGAGTCTCATCAAGATGGTAACGAGATGACCAGCCCTAATACGGCAGAAGTATGGGTTGAGCATTCAATTTGGCCACAAGATCCAGGTTTTAATCGTGCACGTGAAGGCGGTATTACGTCATTACAAATATTACCTGGTTCAGCTAATTTATTTGGTGGACGTGGCGTAACGCTTAAAAATGTACCGGCTCACACCATGCAAGGGATGAAATTTCCTGATGCGCCATACGGTTTAAAAATGGCCTGTGGTGAAAATCCTAAACGTGTTTACGGTCGAAAAGGTGTATTGCCGATGACACGTATGGGTAATATGGCAGGTTATCGCACAGCATGGATTGGCGCGCAAGAATATAAGCGTGAGTGGGATAAATACGATGCTGATTACGCTGCGGGTAAAAACCCAGAAGCTCCACATCGCGATATTAAATACGATACATTACGCGGTGTTTTAGAAGGTGACGTTCGTATTCATAATCACTGCTACAAAGCAGAAGAAATGGCGATGATGATCGACCTTTCTAAAGAGTTTAATTACCATGCCGGCACATTCCACCACGGAATTGAAGCCTATAAAATTGCTGATTTACTGGCTGAAAACGGCTCGTGTGCTGCACTTTGGCCAGACTGGTGGGGCTTTAAAATGGAAGCCTACGATATGGTGCAAGAGAACGTAGCTATTGTTGATGCCGTTAAAAACTCATGTGCCGTTGTGCACTCAGATTCTGACACCACGATTCAACGTTTAAACCAAGAAGCGGCTAAAGTAATGTACAGTGCAAACCAAAATGGGTTTGATATTTCTGAGCAGCATGCAATTAAGTGGATCACAGCTAACGCCGCTAAATCGTTAGGCATTGAAGATAAAACAGGCTCACTTGAAGCAGGCAAACAAGGTGATGTTGTTATTTGGAATCAAAGCCCATTTAGTGTTTATGCAAAAGCAGAGCAAGTGTTTGTTGATGGTGCAAAAGTTTACGATAGAAACGATAGCGCATTCCAAGCACAAAGTGATTTTATGTTAGGTCAACAATAAGGAGCACCCAGAATGAAAAAATTATCACGTTCGTTTTCGCTTTCTCTGGTTGCTGCAGGGCTATTAGCATCGGGTACCGTGAGCGCAGAGTCACTGGCAATTATTAATGCAACTTTGCATACATCTTCAGAGCAAGGTGTATTAGAAGGAGCTAGCATAGTTATGAATGATGGCAAAATCACTGCCATTAACCCTAGCGATGTTAAAGCTGACAAAGTTATTGATGCTAAAGGTCAAATAGTGACCCCAGGTTTTATTGCCAGTGTAAATCAACTTGGCTTAGTTGAAGTAGGTGCGGTTGCCGGTTCTCGCGATGCAGGAGAAGAAAAAGCAGGTATTGATTTTGATGCAAGCTTGGCATTTAACCCTCGTTCAACTTTAATCCCTTATGCACGTAAAGGTGGTATTACTCGCGATTTGATCACCCCGTACGGTGGTGACAGTATTTTTGCAGGCCTAGCAAGTGTTGTCGATTTAAGCGGCAGCTTTGAAAGCGTAAATAAAAAGCAAGCAGCACTAGTGGTTCATTTGGGTGAGCGTAGCAAAGGCTCTCGTGCTTTTACCCTGCAAACGCTCATTAAAAAATTAGATGAGCATCAAACTAAAGCAAGCAAAGAAGCCAAAAAAGACGATGCTAAGCCAAGTGCTGAAGACACCATAATGGCTAAAGTACTTAAAGGTGACATGCCGGTACTGATCAGTGTATCGCGTGCAGCAGATATTGTTGAATTAATAAAAGTAAAACAGCAATTTGGTATCAATATTGTACTTAATGGTGTGCAAGATGCCGTTGTAGTTAAAGACCGCATCGCTAAAGCTGGCATTCCGGTGATTATCAGTGCTATGGATAACTTACCAGGCAGTTTCGACTCACTTAATGCAAGCTTAAATAATGCCGGAATACTAGAAAAAGCCGGTGTTAAAGTGCTATTAACTGTGGGTGGTGACGCAAGTCACAATGTTTACCAGCTTCGCTACGATGCCGGTAATGCAGTGTCTTACGGTATGAGTCAACAAGGCGCATTAAAAGCCATGACCTCGAATGTAGCTGATGTATTTGGTATTAATGCCGGTAGCTTAGAAGTAGGTAAAGCCGCTGATGTTGTTATGTGGAGTAACGACCCGTTTGAGCTGAGCAGCCACGTGAATAAAATGTTTATCAATGGTGTTGAGGTTAGTACTGAATCTCGCCAAGATAAACTGCGTGAGCGCTATACAACAGAATCGAACATGCCACGCGCATACACAAAATAAACTTTTTAAGTTGAATTTAAAAGGCCGCATTAGCGGCCTTTTTTACGAACACCTTTCGACTAAGCACAAAAAAGGCGCTCTGTGAGCGCCTTTTCGTTCATTTAACTGATTTATACTAGTTTAGATAAAATCTCGTTAAATGTTGTGCTTGGACGCATTGCTTTAAAGGCTGCATCATCATTTGGCTGGAAGTATCCGCCAATGTTCATTGCAGGGCCCTGTGCATCGTTTAGCTCGTTAACAATTTGCTCTTTGTTGGTTTCAAGGTCGCTAGCAATTTGTGTAAATTGCGCTTTAAGCTCGCTATCTTCATTTTGCTTAGCAAGTTCTTGAGCCCAGAATAAAGATAAGAAGAAATGAGAACCACGGTTATCAATTTCTTTTACTTTACGTGAAGGCGACTTGTTTTCAGCTAGGAATGTGCCCGTTGCTTTATCAAGCGTATCAGCAAGTACTTGTGCCTTGTTGTTACCTGTTGTCGTGCTTAGGTGCTCAAGTGACGCAGCAAGTGCTAAGAACTCACCTAAAGAATCCCAACGTAAGTGGTTTTCTTTTTCAAATTGTTGAACGTGCTTAGGAGCAGAGCCACCGGCACCTGTTTCAAATAAACCACCGCCATTCATTAGTGGCACAATTGAAAGCATTTTAGCACTAGTACCCAATTCTAAAATTGGGAATAAATCTGTTAGGTAATCACGTAATACGTTACCTGTTACAGAAATCGTGTCTTTACCTTCTTTGATGCGTGCTAGTGAGAATAAGGTTGCATCCATTGGCGATAAAATTTGAATATCTAGGCCAGCAGTGTCGTGATCTGGCAGGTATTTATTCACTTTTTTGATTAGCTCAGCATCGTGTGCACGTTCTGCATCTAACCAGAAAATAGCCGGATTACCAGTTGCGCGAGCGCGGTTTACTGCAAGTTTAACCCAATCTTGAATTGGTGCATCTTTAACCTGACACATGCGCCAGATATCGCCTTGCTCAACACTGTGCTCAAGTAACGTATTACCATTTGTGTCAACAACACGAATGGTACCGTCAGCTTTTGCTTCAAATGTTTTGTCATGTGAGCCGTATTCTTCCGCTTTTTGAGCCATAAGGCCAACGTTTGGTACGCTACCCATAGTCGTAGGATCAAAAGCACCGTGCTCTTTACAAAAATCAATTGTTGCTTGGTAAACGCCAGAGTAACAACGATCTGGAATTACAAAGCTTGTGTCTTGTAATTTATCGTCTTTATTCCACATTTGACCGCTTGAACGAATTGCAGCTGGCATAGAAGCATCGATGATCACGTCACTTGGTACGTGTAAGTTTGTAATACCACGATGAGAATCAACCATGGCGATAGCAGGGCGGTTAGCGTAAACCGCTTGAATGTCTGCTTCAATTTCTTCGCGCTTAGCGTCATCTAATGTTTGAATTTTAGAGTACACATCGCCTAAACCGTTGTTTACATCAACACCTAGCTCTTCAAAAAGTGCACCGTGTTTTGCAAAAACGTCTTTGTAGAATACTTTTACAGCGTGACCAAAGATGATTGGATCAGATACTTTCATCATGGTTGCTTTCATATGAAGCGAAAATAACACGCCTTTTTCTTTCGCTGCATTAATTTCGGCTTCTAAGAATGCTTGTAATTTCGCAGCACTAATACGTGATGCATCAATTACTTCACCAGCAAGTAATGGCGTGCTTTGCTTAAGTACAGTGATATCGCCATTAGCCGCTACGTGTTCAATACGAACATCCGTTGCTTCATCAACAGTTACTGACTGTTCAGAGCCAAAGAAATCACCTTCTTCCATGCTTGCAACATATGATTGAGAATCTTTGCTCCATGCACCCATTGAATGCGGGTTATTACGCGCATATTCTTTTACTGAACTTGGTGCGCGACGGTCAGAGTTACCTTCACGAAGAACTGGGTTTACTGCGCTACCTTTAATTTTGTCGTAGGCTGCTTGAATAGCTTTTTCTTCATCGTTTTTAGGTTCAACCGGATATTCTGGAAGTGCATAACCTTTTTCTTGAAGCTCTTTAATTACAGCGCGAAGTTGTGGAACTGAGGCACTGATGTTTGGTAATTTAATGATGTTAGCTTCAGGTGTTTTTGCCATTTCGCCAAGTTCTGCAAGTGCATCACCAATGCGTTGTTCTTCTGTTAGGTAATCCGGGAAGCTCGCAATTACACGACCAGCGAGTGAGATATCACGTGTTTCAACTTCAACACCTGCCGCATTTGTGTACGCTTGGATAATAGGTAACAACGAATAAGTTGCTAATGCCGGAGCTTCGTCCGTTTTTGTATAGATAATTTTTGATGTCATCATCATTCCTAGATAGTAGGCCGCATTGGCCAAATTCAACAATGCAAAGAAATCATCGCCTAATACCTTATAAATAAAGCATTAATATATGCAATGAGTAGTCTGTTAGGTGTTGGTACTCGTATAACCTAAACAAGGTGAGAATAATCACACCTGACGGACTAGTGTCTTTTATAACTAAAATTTATGTAAATACAAACTAGCCATTAGGCTAAAGTAATTACGTTTTACAGGATAAAGAGTGTAACAAGCTTGGCTAAAAAGGGCTAGGATTACGCGCTAAACGCCAGCAGTTAAACACCTAATACTGAAATTATTGGGGTAGATAAAATAAAATCAAGGAGTGGGGTTGAATTAACACACAATGAGGCAATTTATATTGAAGTGGTTAGGGATTTTTAGGGAATTAAGCGAGGATCTAAACAGGTCGCTCGCTTTAGTCTCATATTTACAATCACTCTATAATATCGCCGTTAGGGGCTATATTAGTAGCGTGTAGACCTTTAGGGCCCTGTTGTAATTCGAAGGTAACATCTTGACCAGCTTTAAGTGTCTTGTATCCGTCCATTACAATAGTGGAGTAATGAGCAAAAATGTCGTTCTCGCAACCGTCTTCTACGATGAAACCAAAACCTTTGGCGTTGTTGAACCATTTGACTTTACCACAAGCCATACTTCTACATCCTTCTATAAGTTGACTAATTTAGTTATCCTAAACTGTATTGTTTGCTAGACTGACTAAGGTTTAATCAATCACCATTTGACTGTAGTTTATTTAAGCAACCAGTCAAGTGTTTTAGGTTATTTTTTAACATTTTATTTATTTTTTTATTCAAGTTTGCTTGAGTTACAAAGACAAGACTATATTTAATTATGAGTGGTATGAAAGATTCTGGTGTTATCGACACCGTTCGCGATAGTGAAAAGCAAAAGTTGCAGCCACCGCGAAAATATAAAGTTGTGTTAAACAACGATGATTACACGCCGATGGATTTTGTAATAGAGATCTTAATGACGTTTTTTAATATGGATAGCGATAGAGCAACTGATGTGATGCTGCAAATACATCAGCAAGGTAAGGGCATATGTGGTGTTTACAGCGCCGATGTAGCACATACCAAGGCTGAGCAAGTTAACCGCTACTCAAGGGATAACGAGCATCCACTGCTATGTAGTTGTGAGCAGGAATAAATACCACAAAGGTGAACTTTCATCTTTGAAGTGCGGTATAAAATTATTATCTCTGTAAGGGGTTGCCAATGCTAAATAAAGACTTAGAACTAACTTTGAACACCGCGTTTCGTGAAGCGCGTACACGTCGTCATGAGTTTATGACCGTAGAGCATCTTTTACTCGCTCTACTCGACAATCCATCAGCTGGAGAAGCGCTCAATGCGTGTGGTGTTGACGTTTCTGGATTAAAAACAGAGTTACTTGAATTTATTGATGAAACCACACCGGTTATTCCCGATTTAGAAGAAGAACGCGAAACTCAACCAACGCTTGGTTTTCAGCGTGTATTACAGCGCGCGGTATTTCATGTGCAATCTTCGGGTAAAAATGAAGTAACAGGCGTGAATGTGCTGGTGGCTATTTTTTCTGAACAAGAAAGCCAAGCCGTGTATTTACTTAAAAAGAATGATATTTCTCGTCTTGATATTGTTAACTTTATTTCTCATGGGATTGCCAAAGGTGACGACGAATTAGGCGATGACACCGACGATATACATGAAGAGGTGCAAGAGGTTGCCAGTGAAGAAGCGAGCAAGCTCGACAGCTTTACTACGAACCTTAATATACAGGCTAAAGAGGGTAACATTGACCCGCTTGTTGGACGTGACAGTGAAGTAGAGCGCACGGTACAAGTACTGTGTCGTCGCAAAAAGAATAACCCATTACTGGTTGGTGAAGCCGGCGTAGGTAAAACTGCCATTGCCGAGGGTTTAGCCTATCGAATTGTTAACGAACAAGTGCCTGAAGTCATTGCTGATGCGGTTGTATACTCTTTAGATATGGGCGCGTTACTTGCCGGTACCAAATACCGAGGCGATTTTGAGAAGCGCTTTAAAAGCTTATTAAAAGAGCTGCAAGCTAAACCAGGCTCTATTTTATTTATTGATGAAATTCACACCATCATTGGTGCAGGTGCTGCATCAGGTGGGGTAATGGATGCCTCAAACTTAATTAAACCGCTACTTTCAAGTGGGCAATTACGTTGTATGGGTTCAACGACTTACGGCGAGTATAAGAATATTTTTGAAAAAGATCGTGCCTTGGTACGTCGCTTTCAAAAAATTGATGTGCTTGAACCTAGCGTTGAAGACACCACTAAAATTCTTAACGGCTTAAAAGACCGTTACGAAGCTCACCATGGTATTCGTTATACACAAAAGGCGTTAAAAGCAGCCGCTGAGCTAAGTGCCAAGTATATTAATGAGCGTCACTTACCTGATAAAGCGATTGATGTGATTGATGAAGCGGGCGCAAGCCAACGTTTACTGCCTACGTCTAAACGTAAAAAAACCATTGGTGTATCTGATATTGAGATGATTGTGTCTAAAATGGCACGTATTCCGCCACAAAATGTATCATCGTCTGATAAAGAAACGCTTAAAAACTTAGACCGTAATTTAAAAATGCTGGTGTTTGGGCAAGATCAGTCTATTGATGCATTAACTTCTGCTATTCGTTTATCTCGCTCAGGTTTAGCGAACGAGAACAAACCGGTTGGTTCATTCTTATTTGCAGGCCCAACAGGGGTAGGTAAAACAGAGGTTACCAAGCAATTAGCTAAGTGCATGGGTGTTGAGTTTATTCGTTTTGATATGTCTGAATATGTTGAGCGCCATGCGGTGAGCCGTTTAATTGGTGCGCCTCCGGGTTATGTAGGTTTTGAGCAAGGCGGCTTATTAACAGAAGCGGTGATTAAAAACCCACATGCAGTGGTATTGCTGGATGAAATTGAAAAAGCCCATCCAGATATCTACAACATTCTTTTACAAGTTATGGATCACGGTACGCTAACTGATAATAATGGCCGTAAAGCCGACTTCAGAAACGTCGTGGTGGTGATGACCACCAATGCCGGCGTACAAGAAACCACGCGTAAGTCGATTGGCTTTAGTGAGCAAGACCATACACACGATGCGATGGGTGAAATTAATAAAGTATTTTCACCTGAATTTAGAAACCGCTTAGATAACATTATTTGGTTTAATCACCTCGATAAAGAAGTTATTTTGCAAGTGGTTGATAAGTTTGTTGTGGAGCTTCAAGCGCAACTGGATAAGAAGTCAGTTAATCTTGAGCTTACCTCTAAAGCACGTGAGTGGTTGGCTGACAAAGGCTATGACAAAGCAATGGGCGCGCGTCCTATGGCACGTGTTATCCAAGAAGATCTTAAAAAGCAATTGGCTAACGAAATACTGTTTGGTGAGCTAATTTCTGGTGGTACGGTAAAAGTATCGGTTAAAGATAAAAAGCTGCGTTTTGATTACGAGAGTAACTTAACGCCAGCCTAACCTAAAAGGTTAGCGATTTTAAAAAGCCTGCTTTGTGCAGGCTTTTTTTATTTGCCAAAGAAATAGGCAACAAAAAACCCAGCAAAAGCTGGGTTTTTTGTTTATTAAATGTAATTACTGGCTACTACCATTAATTACATTTAATAAACGCTTAAAGCTAGTTTTCACTAGCCAAAAACTAAATCTCGTTTACGCACTTACTTAGCGAGCACGGAATACGATACGACCTTTCGATAAATCGTAAGGAGTCATTTCTACCGTTACTTTATCGCCGGTTAAAATACGGATATAGTTTTTGCGCATTTTACCTGAAATATGAGCCACAACTACGTGACCATTTTCTAGCTCAACTCGGAACATTGTATTTGGTAAAGTATCAAGGACTGTCCCTTGCATTTCGATTACGTCTTCTTTCGCCATGTTTAGCGTAACACCTCTTTAATAGTTAAACGCTGCAGATTTTGCCCAAAATACGCCAATAAGTAAAGGCGCAGGGGCTATTTTTGTAAATTAAATAGCCACCCACTGGTCATTGAGCTGTTTTTGGGCGGGTAAAAACTGGGTTTTATACTTCATTTTGTCACATTCATCTATTTGATAGCCTAAATAAACAAACTGTTTGTGTTGCTGTTTAGCAAATTTAAGCTGCTGTAATATCATTACAGTGCCTAAACTAAAGTGTTCGTAGTCAGGGTCAAAAAATGTATAAATAGCCGAAATAGCGTTGTCCATACAATCAGTTACAGCAACGGCCACTAAGTTATCTTGATCCCAAAGCTCTATAAAGGTGATGGTTAACCAGCTACAAAACAAAAAGCTTTGAAATTGTGATTTATCAGGTGGATACATAGAACCGTCTTGGTGGCGCAAGCTAATGTATTTACTGTAAAGTGGATAGTATTGTTCGCGTTCAACTTGAGAATATTTTACCTCAAAGCGGTTTTTTGCTTTGTTAAGTTTACGTTTTTGCGATTTTGTCGGCATAAATTCATCAGCTAAAACGCGCACAGAACTACACGCGCTGCAAATAGGGCAGTGCGGACGGTAAATTTGGTTACCACTGCGACGAAAGCCCAATCCTAATAACGACTCAAACTTATTGCTGCTGTAACAACTTGGATCGAGTATCACCAGCAATTGCTCTTGGCGATCTGGCAAGTAACTGCATTCAAACGGTTGGCTTAGGCCAATACGAGCCGGAAGTTGTTCATTCATATATCGCGATTAGCTCCTGTGGCTGCCACATACTGGCAGCTGGGGTGTAACACTGTGCTTTATTAAGTTTAGTTAAAAATTCTTCACGTGGAATCACGCTGGCACCTAACGACATTAAATAAGGATTTTCTAATTGGCAATCAATAAAATGCGCATTATGGCGTTTAAGCCAATTAACCAGCGCCCACATAGCCAGTTTGGAGCAATTTGTTTGATGATGAAACATTGATTCACCACAAAAAACACCTGTTTGCATAATCCCATACAAGCCGCCTGCAAGCTCTCCCTCACGCCATACCTCTAAACTATGAGCTAGGCCATTGTGATGGGCATTAATGTACGCCTGTTGCATTTGCGGGGTGATCCAAGTGCCATCGGTATCAAGACGTTGATCGCGGCACGCTTCTATCACTTCTTCAAAGGCATGATTAATGGTTACGGTGACCGGGTGCTTTTTTAAATGTTTTCGTAAGCTTTTACTAACATGAAAGTCATTAAGCTCAACAATACCGCGCTCACTGGGTGACCACCACATAATTGGCTCTTGTTCACTAAACCACGGAAAAATACCAGATAAATAAGCATTTTTTAATCGCGTTACCGATAAGCATCCACCAATGGCAAGTAAACCATCTGGATCATCTAATGCATGGCTGGGATCAGGAAAAGCAAAATGGCTCGTAGCGAGTTGATAGAGTTGTTTAGTCATAACACCGATTGAATAACTGCATGGTCAAGATAAAGTGTAACCTGTTGCTTTAAAATCACAAACCACAAATTATTGTGTTGTCCATAGAGTTGAGCAGGGCTTACATTGCTGTTAGGTAAATTTTAGCCAAAAAAAAGCGCGTTAAAAAACGCGCTTAATTAAATGGTAAACTAATCGAATTAGCTAACCACTTTTACTGGTACTGCTTGTCCAGCGTTGAACTTAGTTGTCATTGCTTCTTCAACAGGTGTAAACGATGTAAGGTCAATACCTTCAACCGCAGACTTATACTCTTCGATAGTCGGGAAACGACCAAGAACAGAAGAAAGTACTACAACCGGCGTAGAACCTAGAAGTGACTCACCTTTTTTCTCAGATGTATCGGCTACTACACGGCCTTGGAAAAGACGTGTTGATGTTGCGATAACAGTATCACCAGGTTCTGCTTTTTCTTGGTTACCCATACATAGGTTACAACCAGGACGTTCTAGGTATAAGATATTTTCATACTTAGTACGTGCAGCCGTTTTTGGTTTTGCATCGTCAAATTCAAAACCTGCGTATTTAGCAAGAATATCCCAATCGCCTTCAGCTTTAAGCTCATCAACAATGTTGTATGTTGGTGGTGCAACAACTAATGGCGCTTTGAATGAGATAGAACCGTTTTTCTTTTCAAGGTTACGTAGCATGTGAGCAATAATTTTCATATCGCCTTTGTGAACCATACACGAACCAACAAAACCTAAATCAACAGGCTTGTCGTTGTAAAAAGAAACAGGGCGGATCACATCGTGAGTATAACGCTTAGAAACATCATCGTTATTAACGTCTGGATCGGCAATCATTGGCTCAACGATTTGGTCTAAATCAACCACAACTTCTGCGTGGTATTTAGCGTTGTCGTCTGGAGAAAGTGCTGGCTCTTCACCAGATTGAATACCTGCAATACGCTTGTCGGCTAAATCGATTAGACCTTGTAGCGTTTTTGCTTCGTTTTCCATACCTTTGTTGATCATGATTTGGATACGTGACTTAGCAAGTTCAATTGACTTAATTAACGTTTCATCATTTGAAATACAGATTGACGCTTTCGCTTTCATTTCTGCAGTCCAGTCAGTGAAAGTAAACGCTTGGTCAGCCATTAGGGTACCAATATGAACTTCAATGATACGACCTTGGAACACGTTTTCGCCACCAAATTGCTTAAGCATTTGCGCTTGCGTTGCATGTACAACGTCGCGGAAATCCATGTGCTTAGCCATTTTGCCTTTGAACGTCACTTTAACTGAATCAGGAATTGGCATCGCTGATTCACCCGTTGCAAGTGCAACAGCAACAGTACCTGAATCGGCACCAAAGGCAACGCCTTTAGACATACGTGTATGCGAGTCACCACCAATGATGATAGCGCGATCATCAATTGTAATGTCGTTCAATACTTTGTGAATAACATCAGTCATTGCATGGTAAACGCCTTTCGGGTCACGTGCAGTGATCAAACCAAACTTATTCATAAACGCCATTAGCTTAGGAATGTTTGCTTGTGCTTTGCTATCCCATACTGATGCTGTATGACAACCAGACTGATAGGCACCATCAACAAGAGGTGAAATCGTTGAAGCAGCCATTGCTTCTAGTTCTTGTGCTGTCATTGGACCGGTTGTATCTTGCGAACCAACGATGTTCACTTTAACGCGAACATTTGAGCCTGCGTGAAGTGGCGTATCTGATAGTACACCTACCGCATTACGGTTAAAGATTTTTTCAACCGCTGTTAAGCCTTGGCCTTCGTGTGAAATTTCTTTTGAAGGTGCGTAAACAAGCGGAGTTTCAATGCCAAGAGTTTCAGCAGCAAACGTTTGTAGTTTTTTACCGAACACAACTGCGTAAGAACCGCCAGCTCTCATAAATTCAACTTTTTGCGGTGTGAATGCTGATGAAATATCAACAAGTTCTTTATCACCGTTATAAAGCTTCTTCTCTTTAGTATTAATTGTTAACACAGTACCAGTAGCAACAGAGTAGGCTTCTTCAAGCACTGCGTCACCATTTGCATCAGTTACTGTATTGCCGTCTGCATCTACTTTCTTAACCCAGTTTTTAAGGTCAAGACCAATACCGCCAGTTACATCAACTGTTGTTAAGAAGATTGGCGCAATACCATTTGTACCTGCAACAACAGGTGCAATGTTGATGAAAGGAACGTATGGGCTTGCTTGTTTACCAGCCCAAAGTGCTACGTTATTCACACCAGACATACGAGATGAACCAACGCCCATGGTGCCTTTTTCAGCAATAAGCATTACTTTAGCGTTAGGGTGTTTCTTTTGAAGGGCAACGATTTCTTGTTGTGCTTCTTCAGTGATCATACATTTACCGTGTAATTCACGGTCAGCACGTGAGTGTGCTTGGTTACCTGGAGACAGTAAATCAGTTGAGATGTCGCCTTCACCAGCAATGTAAGTTACTACTTCGATTTTTTCTTCGATGTCAGGTAATTTTGTGAAGAATTCAGCTTTTGAGAAGCTCTCTAGTAATTCTTTAGCAATTGGGTTACCTGCTTCGTAGGCCGCTTTTATGCGCTCCATATCTGCATCGTATAAGAATACCTGAGTTTTCAGTACTTCTGCAGCTTGTGCTGCGATTTTTGCGTCATCAGCAAAGGCTAAATCAATTAGCATTTCAATCGATGGGCCGCCTTTCATGTGTGAAAGTAGTTCGAATGCAAATTCTGGAGTGATCTCTGCAACGTGCTCTTCACCTAAAATGATTTCTTTTAGAAACTGTGCTTTAACGCCCGCAGCACTGGTTGTTCCAGGTAAAGTATTAAAAATAAAGAAATGCAGTGAATCTTTACGGTGCTCGTTATTAGTATCTTTAATTTGATTAATTATTTCTGATACTAGTTCAGCGCTATCGATTGGTTGTGGGCTTAATCCAAGCTCCGTTTTACGGGTTTGGATTTCTTCCATATATTTTGTATACAAACTCATAGAAAACTCTCGGTAATTTACTTGATATGAAGTTAAGCATTTTAACTGATTTTACAGTTTCTAGTAATGCCTAAATGAATAAAGCTTTTATTCCTGACGATAATTATAGCTAGTTTTACTTATATAATTTGACGGTATTTGTTGCTCACCCTTAGATCCTATCGCACCTAAGCCATTAATTGTATAAATAAAACTAATTTCAATTATAAGTACAATGAATTTTGGTGTGAGTACAGTTATGTTTGGGCATAAAAAAGGGCTGAAAATTCAGCCCTTTTTTAATTTAGATTCTAAATTACAGATTATCTAAAAAGCGTTCTGCATCAAGTGCAGCCATACAGCCAGTACCGGCAGAGGTAATCGCTTGACGGTAAATATGGTCAGATACATCACCAGCAGCAAATACACCTGGCACACTGGTTTGCGTTGCATTACCGTTTAGACCAGATTCAACCACTAGGTAGCCGTCTTTCATTTCTAGCTGACCTTCAAACATATCGGTGTTTGGCTTATGGCCAATGGCAATAAACACACCCGCTAAATCAAGTTCTTCAGTAGCATCTGACGCCACATCTTTAATGCGAACGCCGGTCACACCCATTTGGTCACCAAGTACTTCATCAAGTGTACGGTTGTAGTGCATTACAACATTACCGTTCGCAGCTTTTTCAGCAAGGCGGTCAGCAAGAATTTTTTCACTACGGAAACTGTCACGACGGTGAATAACATGAACTTCATCAGCAATGTTAGATAGGTATAACGCTTCTTCAACCGCTGTGTTACCACCACCAACAACCGCTACTTTTTGACCTTTATAGAAAAAGCCGTCACAGGTTGCACAAGCAGAAACACCACGGCCTTGGAAATTAGTCTCAGACTCTAAGCCTAAATATTTCGCAGAGGCACCGGTTGCAATAATTAAAGCATCACATGTGTAAGTACCTTGGTCACCGGTTAGTGTGAAAGGGCGCTTAGATACGTCAACTTTGTTGATGTGGTCGAACACAATTTCAGTTTCAAAGCGTTCTGCATGCTCTTTCATACGATCCATTAATGCAGGGCCGGTTAAACCGTGTGCATCGCCAGGCCAGTTTTCAACTTCAGTGGTGGTTGTTAGCTGGCCACCTTGTTGAATACCGGTAATTAAAACAGGGTTTAAATTAGCACGTGCAGCGTAAACTGCGGCTGTGTAGCCTGCAGGGCCCGAACCTAAAATAAGTAACTTACAATGTTTTGCTTCAGTCATGATCTTTTCCTAAACGTTTAATACGGTTTTAATGCGCCCGATTCTAAGAAAAACAAGCAGGAAGTAAATAAAAGATGAGATTATTTTTTTTCGCAAATTACAAAGCTGTTCATTAATGTGTACTAGTAAATGCTTTAAAGGCAGCCCCCGCCTAATAAATAGACTGTTAGCCAATAAAACGACGTTAATTCATGACCAGCCTGATTTTTTTTGTTATCTTTTAACTAATTTTGATTTGTCACTGCTTAATTATGTGACCTAAGTGAATAGGCAACTATGTTATTTTGGCAAGAGAAACCCGCATTTGGGTTGACTTCAAAAGACGTTAACGTCTTAACCAATGCGCAAGAATACCGTACGCAATTGTTAGATTTAATTGCCAACGCAAAAAAACGAATTTATATCACCACACTTTACTTACAAGATGATGAAGCGGGTCGTGAAATATTAGCCGCACTACACAGTGCATCGTTAGCTAACCCTTCGCTTGAAATAAAAGTACTGGTTGATTTTCATCGCGCACAGCGTGGTTTAATTGGTGCAGAAAAGTCAGAGGGCAATGCAAGCTTATATTGCGACAGCTTAGAGAAGTTTAATTCAAACGTTCAAGTGTATGGTGTTCCCGTAAAGGCAAAAGAACTGTTTGGGGTATTGCATTTAAAAGGCTTTGTTATAGACGACACATTGCTCTACAGCGGTGCCAGTTTAAATAATGTGTATTTGCAATATAGCGACCGATACCGACTCGATCGCTACTTTTTAGTCTCGCAAAGCGAATTATGTGACTCAGTGGTCGATTTTATCGAATCAACTTTATTGAGCTCTGAAGCGGTACCAAGAATTGATCAACGACCGCTTAAACGCATGGCTGACTTTAAGCTTGAACAAAAGCAACTTATGCGTGAGCTTAAATCGGCAAGCTATAAAAGTGCGCAGAACTTGAATACTCATGCAATGGGCATTCGTTTATTTTTAGGTTTAGGCCGTCGTAATAATGAGCTTAATCGCTTAATTAAAGCGTTATTTGATACCACCGAGCAAGAGCTGGTGTTATACACGCCGTATTTTAATTTTCCGGCGCCATTAATGCGCTCTTTACGCAGGCTATTAAAGCAAGGTAAACAAGTCACTATTGTGGTGGGCGATAAAACTGCAAACGATTTTTACCTGCCACCTAGCGAGCCATTTAGTAAAATTGGTGCGTTACCGTATTTATACGAAACTATTTTACATAAGTTTGTAAAATCGCAAAAACGCCACATAGATAATGGCAACTTAAACGTATACCTTTGGAAACACGAGAGTAACTCGTTTCATCTAAAAGGGATTTGCTGTGACCGTAAAGTGCATTTACTTAGTGGGCATAACCTAAATCCGCGCGCGTGGGGGCTGGATATCGAAAATGGGATTCTGATAGAAGATCCTGAACAATCTATCATGCGCGACATTGATAATGAACGCCAAGAGATTTTAAAGCATTGTCGCCGTTTAACCGGCCCTGATGATTTAGAAACCATGGACGATTACCCGCAGCCGGTGAAAAAACTGCTTGGTCAAGCTAAGCGTGTAAAAGTCGACTTTATTATTAAACGATTTATATAACATTAGGGTCTGTTGACCACAGACCCTAAAATTTAGATACAAAAAAAGCAGCTAATTAGCTGCTTTTTTTAATGTTTATACCCAAATTATGGCTTAGGTATAAGCGGTAACAATAACAGTTACGCGTTTTCTACTGCAGTGCGTGGGTCAACATATTCCATGTTGAACGCTTCAGCTACTTCTTTGTAAGTTACTTGGCCTTTAATTACGTTTAAGCCTTTTAAGAAGTGAGCGTCATCTAGTAGTGCCTTTTTGTAACCTTTGTTTGCAAGGTTAATGATAAACGGCAATGTTGCATTGTTAAGTGCAAACGTCGATGTACGTGGAACAGCACCTGGCATGTTAGCAACACAGTAGTGAACAACTTCATCAACGATGAAAGTAGGATCAGCGTGCGTAGTTGCTTTAGACGTAGCAATACAACCACCTTGGTCAATGGCAACATCAACAATGGCAGCACCTGGCTTCATTGCTTTAATGTGTTCAGCAGTCACTAGCTTAGGTGCAGCAGCGCCCGGGATAAGTACGCCACCAATTACTAGATCAGCTTCAAGTACGTGCTTTTCAAGCGCGTCAGCTGTTGAGTAAATAGCTTTAACTTTGTTACCAAACTGTGCGTCTAGTGCACGTAATACGTCGATGTTGCGGTCAAGTACTACAACCTCAGCACCTAGGCCAACGGCCATTTGTGCAGCGCTACGACCAACCATGCCGCCGCCAATAACAACTACTTTAGCTGGCTCAACACCTGGTACACCACCTAGCAACATACCACGACCGTGGTTTGCTTTTTCTAGCGCTTGTGCACCTGCTTGAATAGACATACGGCCAGCAACTTCACTCATTGGCGCTAAAAGTGGTAAACCACCGCGTGAATCAGTCACAGTTTCATAAGCAATACAGATTGCTTTACTTTTAACAAGGTCTTCAGTTTGTGGAAGATCCGGTGCAAGGTGAAGGTAAGTGAAAAGAATTTGGTCTTCACGTAACATTGCACGTTCAACAGCTTGTGGCTCTTTTACCTTGATGATCATTTCTGCTTTTGCAAAAACATCAGCAGCTGTTTCTAAAATTTCAGCGCCTGCTTGAACATAATCATCATTTGTAAAACCAATGCCCATACCAGCATTCGTTTCAACAATCACTTGGTGGCCGTGATTTACAAGTTCGCGAACACTCGCAGGAACCATACCTACACGGTACTCATGGTTTTTAATTTCTTTAGGTACACCAATAATCATAATTTTGCCTTGTTAGAACGGGATAAAAATTTTTCACTATTATATTCATGCTAGGGTAGTGTGTCCCACCTTTTTTTAAGCCCTTTGCAGTGTTAGTATCTGTAAAATTAATTTTATTAGAATAAAAAACTAAAAAGCTATGCATAACTTATTAGACCGTATTGATCGCAAAATTTTAGTCGAATTACAACTTGATGGCCGCCTGTCAAATGTTGAACTGGCCCGACGAGTTGGCCTAAGCGCCACGCCCTGTCTAGAGCGAGTGAAAAAGCTTGAACGAGAAGGGTATATTTTAGGCTACAAAGCGGTGGTTGATCCCGCCAAGCTTGGTCAAGGGCTTTCTGTGTATGTAGAAGTAACCATTACCAAAACATCGCCCGACGTATTTGAAGAGTTTAGTGCTGCTGTTAGAAAGCACGAAGAAATTATAGAATGTCATTTGGTATCGGGTAATTTCGACTTTTTATTAAAAACCCGGGTTAACGATATGTCAGAATATCGAGGCGTGCTCGGTGATATATTATTAAAGCTGCCCAATGTTAGTGAAAGCCGCACCTATGTAGTCATGGAAGAAGTAAAGGGTGAAGAGGGCGTTGTTATTCGTCCTTTTGTTGCTTAATGATAGAGTAACAGCCTTTAAAATACTTTTATTGTCGCAGTCAATTTTGCTTGGCTTAAGAAAAAGCCGATTAAATAATAAAAACTTGTTCATAATCAGGCCATCATGGTTAAGATAAAGTGCATCAAAATACATTTCCTGCTAAGGTATTCTATTGCCAAGTGAGTGTAAAAAATAATAATGAGGGATAGGTAATTATGCGCCTAAACGGTGTACAAAGACTATTAGAAACGGGGCTCATCGTCAGCACCTTTGCAGCGGTATTTATTTTATGTGCTTTAATTAGTTTTCACCCAGCCGATCCTGCTTGGTCGCAAACGGGTGAATTTACCAATGTACAAAATATTACGGGTACAGCGGGCGCGTGGGTGGCCGACATTTTACTCCTTACCTTTGGCTGGCTTGCCTATTTTGTGCCAGCGGCTATTCAGCTGCTAGGTTACTTGGTGTTTAAGCAGCCACACCGTATTTTACAACTCGATTACACCACACTTGGATTACGCATTATTGGCTTTGCGCTGTTTATTACCTCAGCAACTGCTATCAGCAGTATTAATTTTGACGATATTTATAATTTTTCATCCGGTGGGGTAGTGGGCGATGTGATTGCATCGGCGATGATGCCTGCGTTTAATTTTACCGGCACCTCTATTTTACTGCTGTGCTTCTTTTTTGCAGGATTAACCCTATTAACGGGTGTGTCGTGGGTACAATTTGTTGATTACTTGGGTGATTTAATTGTTAGGTTATACCGCTTTTTGGTTACCTATGCTCGCGGTTGGATGCAACGTGAACGCATTGCAGGTAAAGTACAAGACGAGCAACCCGATGCCTATTTTGAAGACGACACACGCCAACAAGAACCTGAGCTTGCTAATAAAACAGCAGACAAACCAAAAGCACTCGACAAACCAACAACTAAAGTAAACGCGCCGCAAGACGACGAGTTTATGCCGTTTGACGAGCTTGACCAAATACTCGATCAAGAAATTAGCTTTAGCGCCATAGACGATGAACCTATGGACACAGAAGCAGCACTTAATGCGCTAGATCAAAGCCCAGTGGTTGAACCTGAAAAACCAGCTACAACGGTGGTTTCACCAGCAAGACCCATTAACAAGCCAAAATCAGGGTTTCAACCGCCGCCAACTGCCAAAGAGAAGTTTGAGCAATTATTAGAGCAAGAGCCACCTCCGGGGCCATTGCCATCATTGGATTTACTAGACAGACCCGACAAAGCAAAAAACCCAATTTCGCAAGAAGAGCTTGATAGCGTATCGCGCCTTGTAGAAACAAAATTACTCGATTTTAACGTGCAAGCTACCGTGGTTGGAGTTTACCCCGGGCCCGTTGTTACTCGTTTTGAGCTTGATTTAGCACCGGGTATTAAGGTGTCTAAAATTACTGGGCTTTCAAAAGATTTAGCGCGCTCGTTATCGGCAATTAGTGTGCGAGTGGTTGAAGTTATTCCGGGGAAAACCTATATCGGTATTGAGCTGCCTAATAAATATCGTGAAATTGTGCGTTTATCAGAAGTCATAAACGCACCTAAGTTTGAGCAAAACCCATCGCCATTAACCATGGTGCTTGGAAAAGATATTGCAGGACAACCTGTGTGTGCCGACTTAGGTAAAATGCCACATTTATTAGTTGCCGGTACAACGGGTTCAGGTAAGTCAGTGGGCGTTAATGTAATGATATTAAGCTTACTGTATAAATCGGGCCCAGAAGATGTTCGTATGATCATGATTGACCCGAAAATGCTTGAGCTTTCAGTTTACGAAGGCATCCCGCATTTATTGTGTGAAGTTGTGACCGACATGAAAGAAGCCGCTAACGCGCTGCGTTGGTGTGTAGGTGAAATGGAACGCCGCTATAAGCTGATGTCGGCTTTAGGTGTACGTAATTTAAAAGGTTACAACCAAAAAGTAATGGAAGCCAAAGAAGCGGGCTACCCAATAATGGATCCATTATTTAAAGACACCGATGGCATGAAAGAGGGCCCAGATGAGCTAGATAAGTTACCTAGCATAGTGGTGGTTATTGACGAATTTGCCGACATGATGATGATTGTAGGTAAAAAAGTTGAAGAGTTAATTGCCCGTATAGCGCAAAAAGCGCGTGCTGCGGGTATTCATTTAATTTTGGCAACACAGCGTCCGTCGGTTGATGTAATAACCGGTTTAATAAAAGCGAACATACCTACACGTATGGCGTTTCAGGTATCAAGTAAAATAGATTCGCGCACCATACTTGATCAACAAGGCGCAGAAAACTTATTAGGCATGGGTGACATGCTTTATTTGCCGCCAGGCACCAGTGTGCCAGAGCGTGTGCATGGCGCGTTTGTAGACGATCATGAAGTACATGCCGTGGTAAACGATTGGAAAGCCCGTGCTAAACCAAATTACATAGACGAAATTTTAAATGGCGATGCCACTGAAGATATTTTATTACCAGGGGAAGCCAGCGAGAATGGCGATGAAGAGTCAGATCCGTTATACGACGAAGCGGTCGCCTTTGTAATAGAAACCGGTAAAGTGTCGGTATCATCAGTGCAACGTAAATTACGTGTAGGCTATAACCGTGCTGCACGTTTAGTAGAACAAATGGAAACATCAGGTATCGTGAGTGCACCAGGACATAACGGCGCTCGCGATGTATTAGTACCTAATGGAGCAAATTAATGAAAAAATTAAGTAGTTTATTATTGGTATTGGGCAGTTTAGTTGCTATGCCAAGTTTTGCTGACGACAGCCAAGCATTACAAGATAAGTTATCGACCTTAAAAAGCTTTAAAGCACAATTTAAACAAAACGTAACCGACGGTGAAGGCCAACTGGTAATGCAAGGCCAAGGCAATATTGCCTTGCAACAGCCTTTAATGATCCGCTGGCAGCAAACTAACCCAGACGACACCTTATTTGTGTCAAACGGTGATAAAACCTATTACTTTGATAGCTTTGCTGAGCAAGTAACTATTATGAAAACCAGCGGTTTAATTGACTCTACACCGTTTATATTGCTCACCTCTAAAGACCCTGCGCAATGGGAAAAATACAGCGTGCTCGCTACTAACTTAGGCTTTAGCATTACCCCAAATAAAGGCGTTGAAAGCCAAGTAGAGCAGCTTGATATTACTTTTGCTGATAACGAGCAGGGGCTTGCAAAACTGGTGGTTAAAGATAACTCAGGCCAGCTATCTGCGTTTACATTTAGCAATGCACAGGTTAATACTGAGCTTGATAAAACAACTTTTGAATTTACCCCGCCAGCGGGTGTAGAAATAGACGATCAGAGTAACGGTGAGTAATTTAGGTTTTAACTTTGGGCCCGATGTACGCCCACTCGCTGCGCGTATGCGCCCTTTATCGCTTAACGATTACATAGGGCAGCAGCATTTACTAAGTAGCGATAAACCGCTGCATCAAGCCATTGTTGCAGGGCGTTGCCATAGTTTAATTTTATGGGGGCCGCCAGGGGTGGGTAAAACTACGCTCGCGCAAATTATTGCCAACCATGCCGACGCTGAACTAATTCAAATGTCGGCAGTAACCGCTGGCGTAAAAGATATACGCGATAGCGTAACCCAAGCGCGCGATAACTTACAAAGCCGCGGCCAGCGTACTTTAATGTTTGTTGACGAAGTACACCGCTTTAATAAATCTCAGCAAGATGCGTTTTTACCGCATATTGAAGATGGCACTTTTATATTTGTTGGTGCCACCACCGAAAACCCCTCGTTTGCGCTTAATAACGCGATTTTGTCTCGTGCAAGAGTGTATGTTTTAAAATCTTTGCAGGAAAGCGATTTATACACGGTAATAGAGCGTGCACTTAAGCAGGACGAGCAATTAAGCCAAAAACATATCGTGATTGCAGATAACGCTAAACAAGCGCTATGCCAAGCAAGTGGTGGCGATGCTCGTAAAGTACTTAATTTACTCGAACAAGCAGTCGATTTAACCACTGAGCAAAACGGCCAATTTCATGTAGACGAACAGGTACTGAGCCAAGTACTCCCTACGCATTTAGCTAAATACGATAAAGGCGGCGATGAATTTTACGATTTAATTTCGGCGTTTCATAAATCGGTGCGAGGCAGTTCGCCCGATGGTGCGCTTTATTGGTACTGCCGTATTTTAGCCGGTGGCGGCGACCCGCTTTATGTTGCAAGGCGCTTATTAGCAATTGCTACAGAAGACATCGGCAACGCCGATCCGCGCGCAATGGAAGTGGCTTTAAACGCATGGGATATTTTTCAGCGTGTTGGCCCAAGCGAAGGTGAGCGCGCCATTGCACAGGCCACCTTATATTTAGCCAGTGCACCTAAAAGTAATGCGGTTTATATGGCGTTTAATCAAGCTAAAGACGATGCTAAAAATCAACCAAGCTACCCGGTGCCAGAGCATTTACGCAATGCCCCCACCAATCTAATGAAAGACTTAGGGTATGGCGCAGAGTATCGATATGCGCATAATGAAGAAGGCGCATTTGCTGCTGGCGAAAAATACCTACCGCCAGAAATGGATGGCAAACAATACTACCAGCCAAGTGATCGTGGACTTGAGCAAAAAATTAAACAAAAGCTCGAGTATTTAAAAGAGCGCGACGCACAAAGCCCAGTAAAACGTTATGAGCATGATTAAACTTTACATGATGATAGCCCTTGGCGGAGCGTCAGGAGCCTGTTTACGGTTTTTTATTAGCGAAACCATGCTAAAACTCCTCGGTAGGGGATTCCCTTTTGGCACGTTGACGGTTAATATTCTGGGTTCATTGTTGATGGGCATTTTATACGGTTTAATAGATAAACAAGTTATTGCCGTCAGTCCTGCTAAAACCCTCATCGGAATTGGCTTTTTAGGTGCGTTAACCACCTTTTCAACATTCTCAATGGATTCGTTGTTGTTATTACAACAAGGTCACTTTATTAAAATGGCCCTCAATATCATCTTAAACGTGATGGTGTGTATTTTTATGGCTTGGCTGGGCCTTCAGCTAGTAATGCAAAAAGGTTAAAAAACTAACATGTTAGATTCTAAATATTTACGTCAAGATGTCGAACAAACTGCAGCACGTTTAGCCGCACGTGGTTATGAGCTAGATGTAGCGGTAGTGACTGAACTTGAAGAAAGACGCAAAACATTACAAGTAAAAACGCAAGAACTTCAAAGTCAACGTAACGCCAGTGCTAAAGCTATTGGTCAAGCAAAAGCAAAAGGCGAAGATGCACAGCCATTGCTAGACGCAGTTGCTAACTTAGGCAGCGAATTAGACGCAGCTAAAGCTGAGCAAGACGAAGTGTTAGAAGCAATTAAACAAATTGCCTTAGCAATTCCAAATTTACCGGACGAGTCGGTACCAGAGGGCGCTGACGAAGACGACAACGTAGAAATCTTAACTTGGGGTACACCTAAAAAGTATGATTTTGAAGTTAAAGACCACGTTGATGTAGGGCAAGACCTAAACGGCCTAGACTTTGAAATGGGCGTTAAAATTAGTGGCGCACGTTTTACCGTAATGCGCGGTCAAGTAGCACGTATGCACCGTGCACTTACCCAATACATGCTAGACACCCACACAGATAAAAACGGCTACACAGAAATGTATGTACCGTACTTAGTCAATAGTGCAAGCCTATACGGTACTAGCCAATTACCTAAGTTTGCCGGCGATTTATTCCACACGTTAGGCCTAGTGAACGATGATGGCGAGCAACAAGCTGGTTTTAGCCTTATTCCTACGGCAGAAGTACCGCTTACCAACAGCGCCCGTGATGAAATTTACGAAGAAAGCGATTTACCTATTCGCCTAACAGCGCACACCCCATGTTTTAGAAGTGAAGCAGGCAGCTACGGTCGCGATACACGCGGTTTAATCCGTCAACACCAGTTTGATAAAGTAGAGCTTGTACAGCTTGTAAAACCAGAAGATTCAATGCAAGCGCTTGAAGAGTTAACAGGCCATGCTGAGCAAATACTTCAAGCGCTGGAATTACCATACCGTAAAGTAATTTTATGTATGGGCGACATGGGCTTTGGCGCAGCAAAAACATACGATTTAGAAGTATGGTTACCAGCGCAAGACACGTACCGCGAAATTTCATCATGTTCAAACATGGTCGATTTCCAAGCACGCCGTATGCAAGCACGTTTTCGTCGTGAAGGCGCTAAAAAACCAGAGCTGTTACACACACTAAACGGCTCAGGTTTAGCAGTAGGGCGTACACTAGTCGCCATACTAGAAAACTACCAACAAGCCGACGGCTCTGTAGTAGTACCAGAAGTATTACGCCCATATATGGGTGGACTTGAAGTGATTGGTAAAGCGTAACGTTTTAGCTGTCATTTTTAGCTATAAGCTTTAAGAAAGAAAGCCGCTGTTTGTAATTAACAGCGGCTTTTTTTGTGGGTAAAAGGTTAAAGGGGAAGGGTTCAAGGAGAAAGTAAAAGTCTAAGTTACGCTATTTGTCAGTAAAAATAATAAACCTGCCTCTATTGTTTATTTGCACAACACTTTTTATCCAATATTACTGATCTCTACCATTTTGGTGTTTTTCTGCATCCAGTAAATTCAAGTAAGAGCTAACTAATTATTTACATGTGCTTATTCGCTGGTTACATTGGAGTAATTGTAATATTTGGACATTTGTCGGTTTATAAAGCGACAAATGTCGGATACAAAGTTGTTAGGTTACTAGAGTATGGATGCTGCAATCTTCGATAATTATTCTAAATATCCGATAACGAGACTCAGTGAACTTGGATTACATTTATCAACAACCAGATTCTTATCAGAGGTTGGTTTACCTGAATGGTGTGCCCCGAATATGTATTTAGGAGAGGAAGATTGTTGGTTACCTGAATTATTAATTCAAAACGAAAAAGTCGCTGTCTTAGGTTCGGATCGTGATGACAAACAAATTTGTATTTCTACAACTTCTAATCAGGTTTTTCGTTTAAATAATTCAAATCTAGATTTCGTAGCAACCAACCCAGCATTATTTGGGAAAGCCTTAGAAGAGTTTCAAATCTGTATAAATGCAGCTGTGGAGTCTAACGATTCAGCATTCACAGATAATAATATTCCAAGTGTTTTCCTTAAGCCATTTATCATGTGGCTAACTGATAATGAGCCTAAAGCCTTAATAAAAGGTTCTTTTTGGCAAAGCACTTTGAATTGGTTAAAGTATACGTAACCTAACAAGGCGCTCAAGAGGGAAAATTTACAGTTGGCTGTTTTCACTCAGTTAAACAATTTTAGCCAACTACAAATTTCCCCTTAGCGGGGCGTTATCGCCTCACAAAGTAGAAGGATCTGGCTTTGAAATTTGATTTTAAAAATGACTGGAAAGAGCATGTTAGGCATGAACTTCTTTCGCTAGGGTTTAAATATAATGACAATAAGAATGTGACTGAAAATAGTATTAATTTTTTTAATGTTAATCGTCGACTACCTAAGAAAGCCCCAAGAAAGGCTGTTTTTTCAAAAGAGTTTTGTTGTCCAATTGAAAATAAGAATGGATTGAATGCTTTAGTTAAAAAAATCGAGAAGGGTGAGTGCTTGACTCCTAACTTAAGTAAAACTATTTCTAAAGCTGATTATAATGATGCGACTTTGGATGATTGGGGTATACATCACTTTCATTTAGGCAATAAAGAAATAAATGGAGTGATCGAACGAACAAAAAATGTTGCATTTGTTTTAGTGTTGTTTGATTGCGCTTTATTCATACAAATATTAGCTCATGGTAAAGGCCATTCTGATGTATGGGTAAATACTTCTTTAGTTGAAATCATTCATACTAATTGGCCAGAAAGCATTTCTCACATGAAAACAGATCTTAGTGGCACTTCTTTAACTTCTACAGAGAGAACAACACTTAGAAAAAAGAATGCAAATGTCGATATTGAAGTGTCAGATGGGACGGTCTATTTCGCACCTGGTGGTGGGCGTATGTCTAATGGCGCATCAATGTCTGACTTTATGAACTTGCAAAGAATATATCGAGACCTAGATTATCTAGAAGCTGTTGTTAACCAAGAATCAGATCAAATTAAGCAAAAAATCACAGCATCAAACGGAACTCTAGATCTTCGAGTAGATTTTTCAAATACACAAAAATTACGAGTCATTGAAGTTAACTCAAAGACAATGTTAGATTTGCAGAAATAAGTGATAACACATAAGAACCAAAAGTACCAAAGGGGTCACCCATTAGAAAGTTCCGGTCAAGCAGGCAGCTGTGTTTCCTTGATCTTTTTATTCAAAAACCAAGTGTTCTTATTATTTAAACTCAATTTAAATATGACTACGCACCTAGTAATGACGTCGATTGGTGTGAATATGCACCTTGGTTTGAATAAAGAACGCCATATGAATTTAGGCAGTTTAATTAAGCATTCTTGATGATTAATTAAGGCCCTTGGCTTTCGCTTCAGTCATCGTTTAGTACCAATGTCAGTCCAGTTTCTGGCTGTGTTTACACACTGCGTTGTAACAACTCTGTGGTTTATGCTTGAACATAACCAACCCTTTGTGGCTCAAACATTGGGCATATCCAGTATTTAAAATATGAGCGGTTAACGTGCAGGCTCAATCAAACCAAAAGGAAACCAAAAGGGGTCACCCATTAGAAAGTTCCGGTCAAGCAGGCAGCTGTGTTTTCTTGATCTTTTTATTCAAAAAACCAAGTGTTGTTACTTTTTAAACTCACTTTAAATATGACTATGCATCCAGTAATGACGT
>NZ_MTQB01000031.1:0-32755 GCF_001974855.1 Pseudoalteromonas sp. SK18
TCTTCGCCAGTAAGGCCTTTACCAGCTTGAAGTTCAGCTAATGCTTTGTTGAAGTCGAAAGATTGAGTCATGTGTCACTCCTGTTTTCTTAATAATACTGAAATGACACAGATTTCTAAACACTACCCAGTATTCTCGTTGCTTTAATTGCTGCTGGCTCCTTTTTCCTTTGCTTAAATTAACGTTGATGTATTTTGCTAAACTTTGGGTAGCTTTATGTCTAGATATGACTAACTTTGGATTTAGATACAACCTAAGTAGCGAGTCTATACTTGAAACAACAGCCCAAGCATCAAATGTATTATAAGCTTCTATTGCGCTTACTATTTGATATAACTCCTCTGCTACTCTTTTATACGTTAGTGTTTTTAGCTGCCTGAGCTTGGCAACTTTTTCACTTTTTAAAGCAATCCCTCGATGGTACATCAAGCTTTTCGTATAGCGGTTCAATGCATTTAGCTCACCAATCAGCTCACCTAACGCTAAAAAATCTGAAGGCTGTAACTCTTCGTTTGCGACAACTGAGTCATATAGCTTATCAAGCTTACCCCTAACTTCTGTACGAGTAATGCCAAGCATATGTAACTCATCAAAGGCTGTTAAAGCTGTATTATCTTCAATAGTTGATAGTGAATGCCTCACCTTATCTAAAAAAGCCAGCAAAGAGCCTGACTCTATAAGCTCTTTATCGTTTGAAATTAGACTAGCAGTAGTAATATCAAGAGCATTGAATTGAGATAGCTTGTCAAACACTCGCGGCCACCTTAGCTTTATTGATATATTCGCTCCACCAGCTCATTATTTCCCTTCGATTTTCAACATACTCAGCACGATTGTACGCAGCCCTAATTTCGTTTTTCTCTTGGTGAGCCAATGCAACTTCTATTAACTCTGAATCAAATTGTTTAGTCTCATTTAGTATTGTACTAGCAAGCGATCTCAAACCATGGGCAACTAGCTCACCTTTAAAGCCCATACGTTTAATTGCAGCATTAGCCGTTTGAGGGTTTGTATGGTTTCTTGGCTCTCTGTCGGCTGGGAAAATATAATCGCGATGACCACTAACAGGCTTCATTAATTCGAGTATACGTAGCGTACTTGATGTTAAAGGTACTTTATGGCTTTTCGACATTTTCATTTTTTCAGCAGGTAATATCCATAGCTTATTTTCAAAATCAATTTCAGACCACTCAGCCATTGCAGCTTCACTTGGCCTGACCATTGTATGCAACTGCCATTCAATTAAGCAGCGAGTTGTAAACTTTATACTTGCCCTTGAAAGAGCCTCCAAGAATTCTGGAAGCCTTTCACTGCCTATGGTAGCCATAGATTTTTTGATAGGAGTTTGGAACGCAGCTTTAATACCCGCCAAAGAGTTATGCTTTACGACTCCCGTATTAACCGCATAGACCATGATCTCATTTAAACGCTGGCATAACCTTTTAACAGTTTCAAGCGCCCCCTTGGCTGCAATGGGCTTAATAGTGTCGATAGCGAGCTTTGCCGTTAGGCCACTTAAAGGACGTTGGCCTAACGTTGGGAATATATGCCTTTCAAGTGAGTTCCATACATCTTCTGCGTAATTAGGTGAAACCGTACTCTTCTTAAGCTCAAACCAGTCGAGCGCTACTTTCTCTAAAGTATTTAAACGTGATTGCGTCTCTTGAGTATATTGCTGCTCTTTGTACTCTTTTGGGTCTATTTCATTTGCAAGGAGTCCGCGAGCGTCTTCTCTTTTGATTCTAGCTGCCGCGAGCGTAATTTGAGGGTATTGTCCAAAAGAAAGGTTTGTTCTTTTTTTAGTGAATGGCTTGTAGTACTTAAATATCCAACTTTTAGTACCATTTGGCCTTATAGATAATTGAAGACCACTGCCATCTGAAAGTGAATATTCTTTTTCCTTCGGCTTAGCTTGCTTAATTTGCGTATCGTTGAGGGGTTTTACAGTTCTGGCCATTTCTTTTATGTATACCATGTTCTAGCCCAGTGGATTCAAGGCTTTCTGAGTTTTAGTACCATAGAATCTTCACAACTAAGTGCTATGGTACTAACCATGGTACTAAAAATACTGGATGTAGGTAAACATCTTGGGATATTACAGGCAATAAAAAACCCGCTAACCTATGTGGTTAGCGGGTTTCCTGTATCTGTTCGGATGTTATCGAACAGAGAATTGGTGGAGCTGGGGGGATTTGAACCCCCGTCCGAAAAGCCTCGACCGTCGGTACTACATGTTTAGTATTGTCATTTAATTAACCTTTAAATCCCGGACAAACACGGTAGATAAAGGCGAGGCCGCTTAGTTTTAACGCTTCAACCCCGGCCAGGGTTTCCGTCGCGATCAGGTGTTAGGGTGACACTCCAAAATCCAGTCCACAAGAATACATGGAAGGAGCGCTAGCCAGCCTAAGCTGCTAGAGAGTAGTTATCGTCGTTTGCGATTACTTTAAATTGCGGCTTTTTTACGAGGCAAACCGCACCTCGACATGCACCTTGGGCTTCTTGAATTCCGTCGAATCCTAATCAGCCCCTGAATAAGGTTACTCATTCAGAGCGTGCAAGCAGTATAACTGAGTAACCCATCAATACTCAACACCTTAGGCACTTTATTTTATCGCTTGGTTAATCCTGCATCAAACACGTACTTAAAAATGTAAATACTAGGATAATAAAAAAACAATTACTTAACACCTAGGCTTGTTTGTGCTCAAATATGCAGCTAGACCTTGGTCTAATAGATTATAAAAAATAATAACAGGCATATTACCTAGAGGATTTATAAATGTCGGTTTTTTCTTTTGATGAGCAAACGGGGTATATCTCTTTAGTTTCCCACCCACAAGTTTCAGGTTTAGCCTCAACAGCAACACAGCTTATTGAATTAATTGGACAGTCAGAATATTGCGAGTGTGAGGTTATTGCTAGCAATATTGGTAAGCTGTTTGCTCAAAGTAATACCGAAGAACCCACCTCTTTAGTGATTGCTCAAGCCATTGATGCAAAGCTTACGATAAACATCGATGAAAAAAACATGCTCGTTGAAGCTACCCTTATTACTGCCAAGGGCGGTAAATTGCTTAGCATGGAGCAAGCGATTGAAGAGTTAACACAAGCAGGCATTGTAAAAGGCATTAGCTCTCATGCATTAGAACAGTTATTGGCACAACAGTTTGAACACCCCTCAGGAAGCACACATTGCGCCGAAGTCGCTTTTGGTCGCACGCCTAAAGTGGGTAACGATGCCAAATTTGTGCGTCTTTGCTGCACAGCGCAAGACCGCGTACTTAGCCCGCAAGCTAAGGGCGGTGGTAAAGTCGATATGAGAAACCTAGGTGATATTATTACTGTAAAACCTGGTTGTGAATTAATGCGACGTATTCCTGCAACACCCGGTGTTGATGGGTTTACTGTATTTGGTGATGTAATAATTGCTCCTCCCGGTAAAGAGCATAAATTACAACCTTTTGACGGCACTAAAATTGCGCCCGATAACCCTAATTTATTAATTGCAGATTGTACTGGCGTACCTGTTGCCCTTCCCCGTGGTATGCGTGTTGATGATGTTTTATGTTTTCACAATATTGACCCAAGTACCGGCCATGTTGAGTTTGATGGCAGTGTTATTGTCAGCGGTGATATAAAAGATGGCATGCGCGTGACTGCCACTGGCGATATTACTGTTTTAGGTTTTGTTGAATCGGCACAGCTAAAAAGTGATAGCGCCATCACAATATTAAAGGGTGCAATTGGTCGTAAGCGAGAAGCCGATGAGCCATTCACCTGTTCTATTTTTGCTAAACGAACCATTGCGCTTGGTTACTCTCAATACTGCGACATAAAAACGGAGCAAAACTTATTAATAGATCGCCAATCATTACATTGTGACTTGAGTGCCGGAAATCTAATTAGAGTGGGCAGTGCAAAAGATCCCAAAGGTAAAATTATTGGTGGCCATATTCTTGATGCAATGCGCATTGAAACAGGCGAATTAGGGGCGCCAGCAGGGACTAAAACGCGAGTTTGCATCGCCCAGCGCTGGTACGTGCTAAAACAAAAACAAGCGCAAATCACCGATTTTGAAAAAGTTTTAATTAGTAAGTCAATTGAGCTGCAGCAAGCGCGCCAGCGAATTAATAAACAGGTTGCAAGTTCACAGCGTCAGCAGTTTTTAGATAAAATAATAACTAATGAAGAACACATAGCAAACCGAAGCGCTAGTATCAATCAGCAAAAGCAGTTGCTAAGAAAGAAAATGGCGCAGCTTTTAGCGCTCAGTCGTTTAAAAGTTAATGAGCTTATGCACCCTGGGGTGGAGCTTAAAATTGCACGAGAATCAATTAGCTTTTCGCGTAATTACCCACCACATTTAATCACCCACAGTGAAGGTAAAATAACCCAATCGTTTTAATAACGCTTATTAAGACTGACTCAGCTCAAAAGTGAACATTCACTATTATGAGCTGAGTTTCTAGTCTTGGTTGCTTGCTTCGTCTTCGCTTTGTTGTGTTTCGTCTACAGCAAGCGGCCAACCACCTAGTTGCTGCCAACGATTAACAATTAAACAGTATAGTTCAGCAGTACGTTCTGTATCGTATAACGCTGAATGCGCTTGTTTGTTATCAAACTCTATCCCTGCTGCGCGACACGCTTTAGCTAGTACCGTTTGCCCTAATGCCAAACCAGCAAGTGATGTGGTATCAAAACTAACAAACGGATGAAATGGTGTGCGCTTGATATTATTACGCTCAATAGCCGCATTTAAAAAGCCGTGATCAAAAGCGGCATTATGAGCAACCACCACTGAGCGCTGGCACCCTGCAGCTTTTTGCGCTTTGCGCACTACTTTACAAATTTCTTTAATCGCCTCTTCTTCTGGGACAGCCCCTCGAAGTGCTGAAAAAGGCTCAATCCCATTAAACTCAATGGCAGCTTGCTCAATGTTTGCACCCTCAAACGGTTGCACATGAAAATGAACGGTATGATCGATACTAAGCAGTCCTTCATCATCCATTTTTAAAACGGACGCTGCAATTTCTAGTAGTGCGTCGGTTTCTTTGTTAAAACCGGCGGTTTCAACATCAATAACCACTGGAAAAAAGCCACGAAAGCGTTGCGCGAAAAGTGTTTGCTCAGTATTTGCCATAGTATTCTTGGTTTATAGGGATTAGCTGTCTATTATGTCAAAATTGATGGCCTGTCGGCTAGGGGATTTATTGATTAATTACAGTTAAACTATAGGCATGTTACTTGCTTAGTAATTAGGGTCTGTTGACCTTTGCGGATTAAAATTTGTTCAAGCTAGGGGCGGTTTAATCGCGGCGCGAGGTTTGTAACCTAGTGGGCTAAGTAAAAACCGAGCAACAAAGAGTAAATCGCCCCTAGGCAGAACCCAAAGGGCAGCGCCTGTTTGGCATTAATGCTGTGTTATCGCCTATTTATGGGGAATAACCACACCACATAGGCTCTGCCTTGCCTAAATACCAAACAGGCTGCTGCAAATTTAACCTTGAAAGGTCAACAGACCCTAGCGTTTACGCTGAATTATTTGCTGTTGCGCAATATTTTACGGTTTTTGTCACTTTTTTGGCAAAGCTAGATAACTGGAGAATTCTCAATGAAGTGTAAGTTGTTATTTATTAGCCTAAGCATTAGTAGTGTGCTGTGTAGTTTGAATACAACTGCGGCAATGCGCCAGTACACGGCTAACCAAGATAATTCAAACTGGAACTTGGTTAAAACAACTCGCTTACAATGCCAATTAAATCATGAAGTTCCCTACTATGGTGAAGCCGTTTTTAAAGCATCAGCCAGTAAAAACAAAGATCTCACCTTTAATTTAGACATGGTTGTGCGCCCAGAAAATTACGCGATTGCCGGTTTAAAAGCGGTACCACCTAGCTGGCGAGCAGGCCGCCCTGCCCGTGATATTGCTGATATGAAGTTACTTAAAAAGTTTGATGGTGAATTAGGTAATAAAACAGCATGGGAAATGCTTACTGAGCTTGAAAAAGGTAACCAACCCACTTTTTACTACCAAGACTGGCAAAATAGTGCCGATAAAATTGCCGTGGGCATGTCTAATGTTAACTTTAAGCAAGCGTATTGGGCGTTTTTACAGTGCCGCGATGAACTACTGCCATACAATTTTGAAGATATTTCGTTCACTATAATGAACTATGAATCTAATAGCAGTAAGTTAACTAAGTCATCGCAACAACGCCTTGATAAAATTGCTGAGTATTTAAAAAACGACCCCAGTATAGAGTCAATCAGTATTGCATCCTATACCGATAGTTACGGTGGCCGCTGGAATAACCTCGATTTATCTAGAACCCGTGCAAAGGCTATTAAAGATTACATGGTGAGCTTAGGTGTTGATGAAGTTAAAGTGGTTACTGAAGGCTTTGGTGAAAAACGCTTTGTAGATACCAACGATAATATTTTGGGCCGTGATAAAAACCGCCGCTTAGTGATTCAAATAGCTAAAATGTAAACTCAGTCCCCTCTTTTAATGGCTGAAGGTGCAATTTTAGCGCTTTCGGCCAACACCTATTGTTTTAGTAATCCCTCTATTGTGCAAAACCAATAATCTGACCATTTAGTTATTAACATTTGGCTTTTTATTTATTAATTATATTAATGAGTTAAATTACATCAGCAAAATATCTCTGCTTTTTAAATACAGTTGTAAATAGAAGATTACATTTTATTTTGTCTCTTTTATGACAAAACTATTTAAGTTTTGCACAACTAGTTATATCTTGCGTGTCTCTCACGTTTGATCAGGATCATTAAGTGCTTAAAAATAAAACAATAGGTAGCATGTTAATTGTTGCAGGAACTACCATAGGCGCAGGTATGCTTGCCCTACCAATTGCCTCTGCGGGGCTTGGGTTTAATACGGCAATGGTGTTAATTGTCGGCTGTTGGTTACTTATGACCTACACGGCTTTACTTATGTTGGAGCTACACCAATATGCCCCTCGCGATGCCACTTTAAATACACTTGCTAAGCTTTGGCTTGGTAAACGTGGCCAGTATGTGGCTAACTTTTCGATGATATTCTTATTTTATGCACTGTGTGCTGCTTACATAGCAGGTGGTGGTGCTCAGCTACAAGAGCGCATTAATACTGGGTTTAATCTTAGTATTGCTCCACAATTAGGCTCCGTTATTTTAGCCGTGCTAATTGCAGGCGTGGTGACTTTAGGCACTAGTAAAGTTGATAAGCTTAACCGAGTACTATTTAGTATAAAAATAGTCGTTTTGGCTAGCTTGTTTTATATGCTAACACCTTATGTACATGGCCAACATTTATTGGAAATGCCTGTTGAGCAAGGGCTGATACTATCGGCTATTCCGGTGGTATTTACCTCCTTTGGTTTTCATGGCTCAATTCCTTCTATTGTTAAATACGTCGGGCTTGATATAAAAACCTTACGCAAAGTTATGATTGCAGGCGCCTCTTTACCATTGGTTATATATGTATTTTGGCAAGTATTAAGCCAAGGCATAATGAGTCAAGAGCAATTACTACAAAGCGAAGGGTTAACTGGGTTTGTAGCCAGTGTGGCCAATATTGCCAATAACGCCAATGTTTCTACTGCGGTTAAATTGTTTGCTGACTTAGCCCTAGCAACGTCATTTTTAGGGGTGAGCTTGGGGTTATTTGACTTTTTTGCCGACACATTCAAAAAAGCAGATACGGGCGCAGATAGAATTAAAACAGCACTTATTACTTTTGTTCCTCCTCTTGGATTTGCTTTATTTTACCCGCAAGGATTTATTATGGCATTAGGCTATGCAGCCATTGCTTTGGTTATATTGGCAGTATTTTTACCTGTTAGCATGGTGTACAAGCAGCGTCAGGGGATTGAAAAAGAAGGCTATAAAGTACGCAGTGGTAATATTGGTTTGGCCATAGCCGCTTTGTGTGGTATTTCAATTATTAGCGCACAATGCCTGCAAATGGCAGGACTTATACCGGCTATAGGCTAATCCTTATAGTTGTTCTAATATATGCACCCCATAGATGGTTTTGGGGTGCATATCATTCAAACGTCAATTGTTGACATTTAAAATACTATCGCTTGCCCTCTTCCGCTTTGCTCAGACGCTGCATCTAATTTGCCTTCATTATTAATAATCACGTGCATATCACCAAAGTGGCGTTCATCGACTGTATAACCCATTTTTATTAGCTGTTGCTTGACTGAGGACTCCAATCCCGAGTGCGCTCTAATTACATTTTTAGGCCATAACTGATGATGAAATCGCGGACTATTTACTACATCATCTGCGCTCATATTAAATTCAATTGCGTTGAGTATTGATTGATACACAGAGCTAATAATAGTGGTACCGCCGGGCGACCCTGTTACCATTTTTACCTGATTATTACTGAGTAAAATAGTGGGGGTCATAGAGCTAAGCATACGTTTATGCGGCTGAATTTCATTTGCTTTGCCGCCAATGGCGCCAAATACATTCATAACCCCAGGTTTGGCGCTAAAATCATCCATTTCATCATTTAAAATAAAGCCTGCGCCTTCTACAACGACACCACTACCAAACCCTAAATTGATGGTGGTGGTATTAGCAACAGCATTCCCCATGTTATCAATAATAGAAAAGTGAGTGGTTTGTTCGCTTTCTTTTAAACCCGGTTTAATATTTTCAGTGGTAGAAATGGCATTTAAATCTATACTGTTGCTACGGTTTTTAAGGTAATTTTCTGCAAGCAGCTTTGCTGTAGGTACTTGGTAAAAGTCAGGATCGCCTAAGTATTCTGCCCTATCAGCAAACACTCGCTTTCCTATTTCAGCAAGTAAGTGCACATACCCAACTGAATTATGTGATGGTGCAGCTATGGGCTTTTTAAGCTCATACATTTTCAGCCATTGTAATATAGCAATACCACCAGAGCTAGGAGGTGGCGAAGTGACGACTTGATAGCCGTTCCAGTTAGCTTTTATAGGTGTACGAGACTTTGCGCGGTAATTTTTTAAATCGTCTTGAGTAATAATACCGCCATGTTGCTTCATAAAGTTTGCGATGATCGTTGCAGTTTCACCTTGATAAAAGCCATCTTTACCATTATCGCGAATGCGTTTGAGTGTCGCTGCAAGCTCAGGTTGCTTAAAAAGCTTACCAGATGTGGCGCTTGCAAAATAATTGGCAAAGTTTACTTTAATGTTTTTATTGTTTAGGTGTTCTATGTAACCCTCAATTAACAGAGCCAACTTTTCAGGCACCACAAAACCTTGCTCTGCTAATATTACCGCAGGCTGTACTAAGGTTTTCCAAGGTAATGTGCCATGCTTTTTATGTGCTAGCCACATACCAGCAACACTTCCGGGTACACCGCTGGCATGAATACCATAAATAGACTTATTGGCAATAACTTGCCCTTGCTGGTCTAAATACATATCACGATGCGCGGCGTTCGGTGCAGTTTCACGGTAATCTATAAAATCACCTTGCCCATCTTTATGAATAAGCATAAAACCACCGCCGCCAATATTACCTGCTTCGGGGAGCGTAACGGCCAACACAAACTGCGCTGCAATGGCTGCATCAACCGCATTGCCCCCCTGCTGTAACACAGTTTTTGCTGCTTGCGCACTAAATGTGTCGGGCATCGCCACCGCACTTTGCTTAGCAGCAACATTAAAAAAGCATACTTGTATTATTAAGACACTACTAATAATTAGCTTGCTTGGTGAAAAGAGTGATCCCATCCCATATCCTTAGGTTATTTTTATACATTTATGGCAAACATTAATGCACAGTAACAAACACTAGGTCAATATTTAGACGCTATATTTGTAGAGCTTGAGATTATTTTTAATCTATCTACACGACTTTGAATATAGCGCAGCAGTTAAGTTTGAGCCGTCATCAGTATGAATATAATAATGTTTAAGCCGCATACCGAGCTTTTTCATAACACTAATTGAGCCAACGTTGGCGGTCAGTGCCGTGGCACTAATTGCCTTAATTTGCGGTTGCTTCTCAATCGTTGAGCAAATCGCTTGTGCCGCCTCAATTGCATAACCTTTACCCCAACTCGCTTGTTTAAATCGCCAGCCCACTTCAATATCACTAAAATCAGGCGTATCTGAAAAAAAGCCCATCGGCCGAACAAGTACCCACCCTATAAAGGTATTGCCTTCACGCAGGTTTACTTGCCATAACCCCCAACCTTGTTGCGCATTACGATAAGCGAGCATTCTAGGAATACTTATCGTTTTTATCTCTTCAAGAGTGGTTGGTTTACCTTGTGTTAAATATTGCATAACGGCTGGGTCTTGATCGAGCTCGAATAATTTCGGCCAATCATTTTCGTCCATTAATTTAAAACTTAATCGTGTTGTTACAGCTATGTTCATTTTCATTATTGTATAGTTACCCCTGAAATATAATTTTCTCTAAAGGAGATAGTAAATGAAGAAATTAGCAGGTTTAGCTTTATTAGGCACTTTAATTACGTTAACTGGCTGTGAAGATGCCAACGAAGTGAAACAAGACGCCAAACAAACGAGCGCTGAAGTTCAAGAAAAGCTAAACGAAACGTGGAACGACGTTAAAGAAAAAACCAATGAGCTTAAAAATGACGAGTCATTTAATGAGCTACTCGAAGAGAGTAAAGCGATGGGCTTAGACATGTACGATGACGGCAAAGAAGTAGCTGTTGATGCATGGATTAAAAGCAAAGAAGCGGCTGGCGAGCTGACTGAAAAAACCAAGCAAAAAGCACGTGAAATTGCGGCAGAAATTGAGCAAGCACGAGAAGAACATAAAGAAGGTTAATTATTTTTAACCATAAAAAAAGGTAAGCCATGGCTTACCTTTTTTATTTAACTTTTAGAGTAAATTATGGATTATAGTTCAAAGTCTTTTTTGAATTTTAAACCAAACTCACTACGATCATTACTGCGCATTACGCCAACAAAGCCAGTTTGCTGCAAGCGACCTACATCGTAAACTTCGTTTAATACATTCTCACCATATAGCGTTACTTCCATATCGCCGTATGGGTTAGTGTAAGAAATATTAAAACCAACTAGCTCACGCGAATCAATCGTTTCACTTTTGTTGAAAACTGACTGACCTTGCATTTCACTGCGGTACGAGTAGTTTGCATTTAATGCAACCGTGCCACCATTGCTTAAATCAACAAAGTAAGATGGAGCAACCATTACTGTCCAACGAGGTGTCAGTGCTGGTGAGTCGCCTTTGCCAATACCTTGTACGCCCTCAGCTACTTCTGTAATTTCAGAATCTAAGTAGCCTACTGCAGTGCGAATAGTAAAGTCGTCGGTTAGTGCAATTGTGGTTTCAAGCTCAATACCTTGCGCTTTAGACTGACCTGCATTTTCAACGATAGTTACAAAGCCACCACCTGCAGTTGGATCTGAGAATGGCAGTGCTAAATCAGTGTAGTCAGTAACAAACATTGCAAGCATCATAGACACATTTTCATGTACTTGGCCTTTTAAACCAATCTCGTAGTTAACTGCTTTGGTTTCATCAAACGATACAAACTGATCCGGACCACCAAATGGGCGCGGTGGGAAACCACCGGTTTGGTAACCTTTTTGTACTTGGCCATACACGTTCATATTATTGCTAAGCTGGTATGAAGCATTAATGTCCCATGTTACTGCATTAAAGTCTGCACTAATGTCCTTTCGCTCAGGGAAAGTTGGGAAAATGGCATTAGCATCTTTTTTATCTTCTGAGTAACGAAGGCCACCGCCTATTGTTAAATCATCAGTTAAATCGTAACTACCATTAATGTAAGCTGCGTATGAGTTAGTTTCTTGATTGATTTCAAAAAAGCCAAAACCACCAAATGAAGGAGTAACACCATCATTTAGCACGCCATCTGGTGTATTAAACGGGCTAAATACAAAATCTTCAGAGCGAGTAAAGCCATCTTCATTAAAGAAGTATAAGCCAGAAACAAAGTCCATTTTATCAAACGTGGCGTTTAGTTGAAGTTCAAAAGAGTATTGATCTGCACCGCCCACTTCTGGGAATTCTGATAAGTTAAGTGGAGATGCATCATCATCTAAACCACCTTCATACTCAGAGGTACGGTAGCTTGAAATAAACTTGGCTGTATATGTGTTATTAATCGCCCAATCAGCTGTAAATGACGTACCCCAACCAGAATATGAGGTTGATTCAATACCGGCAACTGTTGTGCCTAAATCATCAGGATTCGCTGGAAGTAAGTCTTCAGTTAATAATGGGAAATCACCATTGAATACATTACTTGAATCTAATGGTTCAGTAAGCTCAATAGTATAAGGCGATTGGCCTGATTCATTATCAACCCCATCTAGCGAGAAGGTAAACGCTAAATCACTGGTTGCTTCGTATTTAAGCGCAATACGACCACTAAACTCTTGCTCTTCACCAATTTCTTTTTCAGGGTTAACTAAATTTACCGCTGTTCCTACCCCATTACGTTGCTTATATGACGCACTTGCCGACATGCTTAAATCATTAGTTAATGCATCATTGAAGTAAATATCACCAGCGATACGACCACGACTACCGACTTTAGCCGATGTCGTTAAAATGCCCTCATCACCTGGTTGTTTAGTAATTACATTTACCGCGCCACCTAATGTATTACGACCATAAAGCGTGCCTTGTGGTCCACGCAGAACTTCAACACGCTCAACATTAGGAAGTGATAAGTTAGATCCCATTTGGCGGCCTAAATAAACACCGTCTAGGTAAACACCTACGCCAGGATCTGTGGTTATAATGTGATCTTGCAAGCCAATACCACGAATGAATACTGAAGCATGGGCTGCGTTACCAACACCATAGCGAGTAATATTTAAGTTAGGAACGTATTTACCAATATCTTCTAAGTTACCCATATTGGCTTTATCAATAAGGTTAGCACCTATTGATGTAATCGCAGTTGGAGATTCGAACAAGCTCTCTGTACGTTTACGAGCTGTCACTTCAATTTTTTCAAACGCGTCTTGTTTGGCTGTCGTTTTAGCTTCTTGTGCATTTGCGGAAGTTGTTAGGGCTGCAATAACCGCTAAACTTAACTGTGAGAGGGTGCGTAATTTCAAGGTTTTCTCCAAAGGGTATTAATTTAATTATGCGTTATGCTGTGTAAACATAAATTGTAGGCATAAAAAAAGATGCTTTAGATGCATCTTTCCTCTGGGAGTGTATTGTATTACATAAAAGTTACAATATGTATATTTAACTTTAGTTTAAGCAAAAAAAATAATTTTTAGCTTTTTTAATCTAAACTAATTACCTCAACAATGACGCAGTTTTGGTTATAAATTAATATTTTAATATTAACCACCAACTGCATTGTTCATTAATCGTACACACCGTTTATTGTGGAAAACACATTAAAACTGCTTGAAATTATGACAATATCCAAAGACCCTTTATATTTAAATATAAAGCAGAACCATTTTTAGGTGAAAAGCATGACAAAAAAACAGACCACACAATCAACTAACATGCTTTTTAACAACAACCACTATAATCCATTATTTTTTACTACATTGAATAACGACATATTATTAGTATGCTACTCAGCCCTTAACTCCCTAACTAACTACGAACTTTTAAACCAATTTATTCATACAAATAATTACCAAGGGTTAGTTATTTATAATATTCCTAAAGATACTGATGCCGTTTCACTGAAAGAATGGCCAAATTTAAAAGGTCTTTTTTATCAAGATACTAGTGAAGAGTTGTTTACTAGGGGGCTAGAAGCAATTAAACAAGGCGAATTGTGGTTTCCACGAACCATTAGTGACATTTGGATGCGTCAAATGCTCGATACAGAACAAAAGAATGCTTTGCAAACAAGTAATTTAACCGATAAAGAAATTAAAGTACTCAACCTACTTTTTAGTGGACTTCACTCCAGTGCTATTGCTGATAGTTTATTTATAAGTGAAGCTACGGTTAGAGTTCACTTACATAAAATTTATAAAAAAATAGCGGTCAAAAATAAGCAGCAGGCAATTCGTTGGTGCCAAGATAACCTAAAAAATATAAATTCGCGTTCATAACTAAAAAAACACTACTTAATACTTACTTTATCAACTTTCCTCTCATAATTAATAATCCAAACAACTCAGTTAGTTACATAAGCTAAAAATAAAAAGTGCTTAAATTTCAATAACTCCACTACATTGATGTTGCAAAAAAGTAGTAAAAAGCACTTAATTCATTAACTTTAATTAGAAAAAAGTTAATGCTCATCTTATACTGCAACGGGATACACATGAAATTAAATAGGATACACAATGAAAAAACTATCTGTAGCAGTAGCAATTTGTTGCGCACTTGCCACAAGCAGCGCAAGTGCTGAGGTTCGTATTAATGGGTTTGCTTCTATTGTCGGTGGTAAGTCGCTCGATAGTGATCAAACGTTATATGGATATGATGATGATATTTCATTTAAAAATGAAAGCGTATTTGCACTTCAGCTAACCGCTGATTTGCAAGAGAAGCTAACCGCCACAGCGCAGATTGTAGCTCGCGGGGCCAATGATTTTGACGCTGATTTTGAATGGGCGTACTTAACATATGAATTCTCAGATGACTTACAATTAAGCGCAGGAAAAATGCGTCTTCCTCTATTTCGCTACTCTGACTTTTTAGATGTTGGTTATACCTACCGCTGGGTACGTCCGCCTCAATCTGTATATAACTTACCGTTCTCAACCTATGAAGGCCTAAGCTTATTACATACAACTCAACTTGGTGATTGGGATTCGACTGTGCAAGTTGTTTATGGCAGCTTCGACGATAATATCGCCGTAGTATCAGTAAACGGAGATACCGAGCTTAACAACATGGCCGGGGTTAACTGGTCATTGTCATACGATTGGTTTAGCGCTCGCGCTGCATATTTCATTGCAGATACGAGTATCGGTATTCAAAATGATACAGCTGAAGGTATGGCTCTTAATGGACTTGAGCAGGCACTTCGTAGTTCAGGGTTTTCAGAACAAGCAAATGATATAGCAATAAATGAGGATGATAGCTACTTCCTCGCTTTCGGTTTCTCAATCGATTACAACAATATCTTGTTTGATGCCGAATACACAGAATTTGAAGTTGAAAACAGCGCGCTCGCTAAGCAAACTCAATACTACACCTCTTTAGGCTACCGTATGGACGAGGTAACCGTTCACTTAACATACGAAAACAACGACGATAAGCACGACAGCAGCCGTTATAATGCACTACCAACTGTTCCACCTCTAAACGCAGGTCTTAACCAAGCTTTAGAAGGCTCAAAGGCAAAAAGTAATGTATACACCATAGGCGCTCGCTATGACTTC
This sequence comes from Pseudoalteromonas sp. SK18, assembly GCF_001974855.1. Lineage (GTDB taxonomy): Bacteria > Pseudomonadota > Gammaproteobacteria > Enterobacterales > Alteromonadaceae > Pseudoalteromonas. Next base: position 15,360 of record NZ_MTQB01000031.1, read on the forward strand.
CACCCAATGGCAGCCTTAAAAGTAGATTTTAGTCGCTTTGAAGATGACATAACAAATACTGAAACTGACGTAGTCGCCGTTGGCGTTGATTTAGTATTTTAATAGGAGCGTATGATGAAAAAATTAATTTTAGCCAGCATGCTAACAATGTGTAGCACAATAGCATTTGCTGAAGTTGCTGTAATTGTAAATCCAGCTAATGCCAATGCAGTGAGCCAAGATGATATTAAAAAAATATACCTTGGCAAGAGCAAATCGTTTGCTGATGGTACCAAAGTAAATCCTGTTAACCAAAATGGTAATGCAGTAGCTGATGAATTTAACGACAAGCTTGTTGGCAAATCAGGCAGTCAATTAAATGCCTATTGGTCAAAGCTGGTTTTTACTGGTAAAGGCACGCCTCCAGGTAAACTTGATAACGACCAAGCAGTAATTGATTTTGTAGCTGCTAATGCAGATGCAATTGGCTATATAGACAGCGCTAAAGCAAGTGATAAAGTAAAAGTAGTAGGTAAATATTAATCTACTAGGTTAAAAACAAAAGCCCGCAATAAATACTTTATTGCGGGCTTTTTTATATCTATAACATTTACAACCTTCATAAAACGTTAAAGTAGTGTCTTAACGACTACTCAATTTTAAACTTAGCAGTTGCATCTAATAGGTTATCTGAAAGGTAATGTAAGTTTTTAGCCACATCTCTTACTGCTTTAAGTGAGCTCATCGTATCTTCAAATGAAACATGCATATTAGATACGTTATCTACAACCATTGCGGCCACTGAGGTTTGCTCTTCTGTTGCTGCTGCAATCTGCGAGTTCATCCCATTAATTTCTAGTATTTGCTCTGCTATTTTTTCAATCGAGACACCGGTTTGCTCTGCTGCACTAGCATTATCGGTTGCCATATCTCTTGCAGAGGTCATAGCCGTTACAGATTCATTAGCTGCCACACTTAATGTACTTAACAATTCACGTATTTCATTAGTTGACTGCGCCGTACGAGAGGCAAGCTCACGGACTTCATCTGCAACCACGGCAAAGCCTCGGCCATGTTCACCCGCCCTGGCCGCTTCTATTGCTGCATTTAAGGCTAATAAGTTTGTTTGCTCGGCAATGGAGGTAATTACATTTAATATTTGTGATACATTTTTAGTGTCATCAGCTAACTTATTAATGGTGCTGGCCGCTATATTAATTTCATCGCTTAAAGTGCGCGACGCATTAACAGACATTTTTACTTGCGCACGGCTTTGATCTACTTCTTTCTCTGCTGTTTGCACGGCATTAGATGCGCTCGCAGCTGATTGTGAAATATCACCAACGCTTTGCTTCATTTCTTCCATCGACTGTTTAACAACATCGGCATCGGTGGTTTGTTTGGTGGTCGCTCTCTCCGCTCGCTCCATCCCTTGCACAAGCCGGGTTGAATTTTCCATTAACGGTTCACATACCGCTATTACTTCTAAAACGGTTTCTCTTAGTAGACTAATAAAGGCATTAAAGTTTATAGATACCTGCCCTATTTCATCTTCAGAGTTAACGGCAAGCTTGGTACTTAACGACCCTTTGCCACTTGCTAGAAGACTCAGGTTATTAGCGGCATCACTGGCTGATGAACCAATATTACGCGCAATCCAAATAGCCATAAGTAATAGCAGCACTAATGATACAACCGCAACAAGCAGCATTAAATTAAGCGCATCATCTGAGCGTGCTTTTGTATTAGCAACAAGTTGGAAAAAGCGATCATCTGCTTTTTGCTGCGCGCTTTTAAAGCTAGTTAAAACAGCCTCAAAAAGGCTTGTTTTAAGCTGAGCCTGTTGTTGTATTTTGCTAAAGTCAGCCGTGCCATTAACCATACCATTGGCGATAGTTGAAGATATTTTCTCATAATTAGCCAGCCGCGTTTTTGTGTCGCTATTAATATATGATGCATTAATTGCTTCTATTGCGTCTAGGTTCGTAGTGAGCTGCTGATAAGTTTCCCCCGCTTTTGTTACTAAGTCTTGTTCACCAAAGGTTACAGCCTGAGTGTATAACTCATCTAACTTTTCTAAAATACTTACGTTAGCCAGGGTTAATTTGGCTACTTTATAAGAAGACTTCTCCATTTCATCAAGTGATATGCGATTTTCGTTCATAGCAAAGTAATTAACCAAAACAATTACTAAGAATGCGATAATCGCTATAGATGTAATTGCATGTATTTTTTTAGTAATGCTGAGGTTTTTAAAAGAGAAACCTGAAGCCATATTAATTTACCCCGTTTAATTATCTATAGTTATTATCGGCTTAAGATGCAAGAATGTTAACTTTATTTTTAACTTTCGACGCTTTTTATACATAAAATTAAATATACAGCAGTATTCTTTTATAAACACTAACAATTGAAATATAGAGTGTTCTCTCCAATGTTCAACATTAATCTAAAAAGAGTTGTTTAATATTTTAAATTTCAGGCACAAAAAAAACCAGTAACATTACTGTTACTGGTTTTTGTATTTGGTGCGGATGGGGGGACTTGAACCCCCACGCCCGAAAGCACTACCCCCTCAAGGTAGCGTGTCTACCAATTCCACCACATCCGCATTTTTTAAGCTATTGCTTAGTGTTAAGTCTTAACGCTAACTTGAGGAAAGAGAGCAACTTAACAATTTAAACTAAATTAATTTGGTACGTCAGAGCTTTGCTCTTTAGTTGATGTTACAGGAACATCTTCTTCAACTGGGTTAACAGTTTCAACAGCTGGAGCAGCTTCTAAGTTTTCCCATTCGTCAGTCTTTTTAATTTGACCGGCAGTTAGGTTACCTAAAACAATACTCAACACAAAAAAGATTGTTGCTAAAGTTGTTGTTGTTTTCGTCATAAAGTTACCGGCTCCTGAAGAACCAAAAACAGTAGACGATGCGCCCGCACCAAATGATGAGCCCATGTCAGCACCTTTACCTTGCTGGATCAAAACCATACCAACAAGCGCTAAAGCTACAACTAAATACACTACTAATAAAATTTCGTACATCTTATACGGTCCCTTTTGCACTATTGCAGATAGCAGTGAATGATTCTGCTTTTAAACTTGCGCCACCAATTAGCCCGCCGTCTATATCTGTTTGTGCAAATAATAATTCGCTATTTTTTTCATTAACGCTACCACCATATAAGATGGTTAGCCCTTGTGCTAAATCGCTGTCTAGTGAAGCAATTTTGTCACGGATAAATTTGTGAACACTTTGTGCCTGTTCAGGCGATGCAGTCTTACCTGTGCCTATAGCCCAAACGGGCTCATATGCTATCACAGATTCTTTCAGTGCTGCTACACCTAATTTATTAATTACTGCGTCAATCTGCGCAGCAACTACCTGTTCTGTTTGCCCGTTTTCTTGCTCTATTTCGCTCTCTCCAACACATAAAATAGGCGTTAAACCTACTTGTTGTGCGCGAGCAAACTTAGCCGCTACGGTATCGTTACTTTCTTTGTATATGCTGCGTCGTTCTGAATGACCAACCAGTACATACTTTGCCCCTAACTGTTTAATCAGCTGGGCATCTACTTCACCAGTAAAAGCACCGGGTGTATTCTCTGAAACGGTTTGTGTTCCGGTAGTTACACCACTTGCAATCATTGCTGATACCAGTGGAAACGGAGGAAATAACACAATGTTTACTTCAGCAGATTTAACATTGTTAATAGCATCAGACAGTTGTTCAACAAGCTCTAATGAGCCATTCATTTTCCAGTTGCCTGCGACCATCGCCTTGCGTGTTGCCATTTTTCCACTCCACATTAGAAAGCGGGCGAGATATTAACTCGACTCGCCCAAAGTTACAAGAGGTTATTGTTATCAATCAGTTTGTTTGCTCATAGATTCGACAACCGCTGCTATTTTCTGTGCACTGTCGATAACTATTTTTTCTTGCTCTGCTTCAACCATCACCCGTACAACAGGTTCAGTACCAGATTTACGCAGTAATACGCGGCCTTTATCTGCTAAGCTTTGTTCTACTTCAGCCACTGCAGCAAGCACTTCTGGCGCTTGGGTCGGATCGGTACCGGCAGTGTATCGCACGTTAATCATTTTCATTGGGTACTTAGTAAATCCAGCGCCTAAATCTTGAAGTGTACGGTTTTGTGCCACCATAGCAGCAAGTACTTGCAAGCTTGAAATAATGCCATCGCCAGTGCTAATCAAATCTAGATTTAAAACATGACCTGAGCTTTCACCACCTATTTTCCAGCCTTTTTGCTGCAGTAGCTCCATCACATAACGGTCACCCACTTTGCTGCGAGCAAAAGCAATATTTTTAGCTTTTAATGCATTCTCAAGGCCCATATTCGACATTACAGTACCAACAACACCACCACCTAAGTTGTCATCTTGAGCAGCTTGACAGGCAATAATATAAACTAAATCATCACCATCAAATACACGGCCATTATGATCAACCATCATTACACGGTCGCCGTCGCCATCATAGGCAATACCTACATCCGCTTTATGCTCAAGTACTTTTTGCTTTAGTGTATCCACATGGGTTGCGCCACATTCGTGGTTAATGTTCACCCCATTTGGCTCACACGCATGAGTGATCACCTCAGCACCAAGCTCTCGCATTACTGAAGGCGCTATGTGATACGTTGCACCGTTGGCACAATCTAAGACTATTTTTAGCCCTTCAAGTGATAAGCCTTGTGGGAACTGGCTTTTACAAAACTCAATATAACGGCCATCAGCGCTTGATAAGCGTGTTGCTTTACCTAGTTTATCAGAGGCTACACATGTCATTGGTTCGTCAAGCATGGCTTCAATTTGCAGCTCTACAACATCATCTAGCTTTAAGCCTTGGCCATTAAAAAACTTAATACCGTTATCGTAGTAAGGATTATGGGATGCACTGATCACAATACCTGCTTCTGCGCGAAACGTTTGCGCTAAATACGCAACGGCAGGCGTTGGCATAGGACCAAGTAAAATAACATCAATACCGGCGGCAATTAGACCAGACTCTAGTGCGGTTTCAAGCATGTAACCAGAAATACGAGTGTCTTTACCAATAATGACTTTTTTTGTACCGTGTTGCGATAATACACGCCCTGCAGCCCAACCTAGTTTCATTGCAAATTCAGGATTAATAGGTCCTTGCCCCACTAAACCACGCACACCATCTGTGCCAAAATATTTTCTTTCTTTCATTTAAAGTACTCCTTGTTTGCAGGCTTGATATACGCCAAGCACGTCTGCGGTTTCTTTTACATCATGCACACGAATAATATGCGCACCATTTTGTGCAGCTATTAATGCGCCAGCTAAACTGCCTGCTAATCTATTTTCTGTATCTCTGTTGAGTAAATTACCAATCATTGACTTACGCGATAACCCTGCTAGCAGCGGTAAGCCAAACTGCGCGTAGTCATTAAATTGAGCCAATATTTGATAATTGTGTTTAAGTGTTTTTCCAAAGCCAAAACCAGGGTCTAATATTAACTGGCTTTGCTTTATGCCAGCAGTTTCGCATGCAGCGATTCGCTGGTTAAAAAAGTCATTTATCTCGCTTGCTAAATCATCATAGTGAGGGTCGTTTTGCATACTTCGCGGCTGTCCTTTCATATGCATTAAGCAAACCGCCACATCAGGGTACTGCGCAACGACAGCAAGCGCATCGTCCTCTTGTAAAGCTCTCACATCATTTACTATATCCGCACCGGCTTCAATGGCTTGACGCATGACCTCAGCTTTACTGGTATCGATTGAAATAATGCAATCACTTTGCTCACGAATAGCCTTAATAATCGGAATTACGCGCTGCAGTTCGTCTTCAAGGCTAACATCGGGGGCACCTGGGCGTGTTGATTCGCCGCCAATATCTAGAATAGTCGCGCCATCATCAAGTAATTGCATCGCATGATTTAGCGCAGCTGTCGTATTAAAAAACTGGCCACCATCCGAAAATGAATCAGGAGTAACGTTTACTATTCCCATAATAACGGGCTCGCTAAGGTCAAGCGTTCGACCACGCGCAAGGTTAATTTTATTATTCATCGCTAACCTTAATATGTGTTTGTTGAGTGTAATTTGGGTTAATCACAGCAAATTGATACAAAAAAGCCCCGAACTTCGGGGCTTTTGGATACGTTATTTTAACGATTATTCAGCTTTATCATCAAGGTTTGTTTCATCTTTTTTAGACTCATCTTTCTTAGACTCATCTTTTTTAGATTCGTCAGTTGGTTTTTGGATTTCATCAACTGCTTTATCTTTAGAAACACCTTCTTTTTCTGGTTTAGCTTCATGACGGTCATGCGCATCACGTGGTTCACGTACTGGCTGACGTGCCATTAAATCATCAATCTGTTTCGCATCGATAGTTTCATACTTCATCAGTGCATCTTTCATTGCGTGTAAAATATCAATATTTTCTTTCAATATTGATTCTGCACGTTGATAGTTGCGGTCTGAGAATAAACGTACTTCTGCATCAATTACTTTGGCTGTTTCATCCGACATGCTCATAGAACGACCACCGCCGCCACCCATATACATTTCGTTTTGATCTTCAGCGTAAAGTAATGGACCTAGCTTTTCACTTAAACCCCATTGTGTAACCATTTTGCGAGCAATGTCAGTTGCACGTTCGATATCGTTACTTGCACCTGTAGTTACTTTGTCTTCACCATAAATAATGGCTTCTGCAATACGGCCACCATAGAGGCTAGAAATCATAGATTCAAGCAGTTCTTTAGAATGGCTAACACGGTCTTGCTCTGGTAAATACATTGTCACACCTAGCGCACGGCCACGTGGAATAATAGATACTTTATAAACCGGATCGTGCTCAGGCACCATACGACCTACAATGGCATGACCTGCTTCATGGTAAGCCGTCATTTCTTTTTCTTGCTCGCTCATCACCATGGTCTTACGTTCAGCACCCATCATGATTTTATCTTTTGCAGCGTCAAATTCAGCCATACTAACAACACGCTTATTACCACGAGCTGCATAAAGAGCGGCCTCATTCACTAAATTAGCAAGATCAGCCCCTGAGAAACCAGGTGTACCACGTGCAATCACTGCTGCTTCAACGTTATCACCTAAAGGTACTTTACGCATGTGTACTTTTAGGATTTGCTCACGACCACGAATATCTGGCAAACCAACCACAACTTGACGGTCAAAACGACCAGGACGAAGTAATGCTGGGTCTAAAACATCAGGACGGTTAGTCGCAGCAATAACGATAATACCTTCATTACCTTCAAAGCCATCCATTTCAACTAGCATTTGGTTAAGCGTTTGCTCACGTTCATCGTGACCGCCGCCCATACCTGCGCCACGTTTACGCCCTACCGCATCGATTTCATCAATGAAAATGATACAAGGTGCTGCTTTTTTAGCTTGTTCGAACATGTCACGTACACGTGATGCACCTACACCCACAAACATTTCAACAAAATCAGAACCCGAAATGGTAAAGAATGGTACTTTTGCTTCACCAGCAACCGCTTTAGCAAGCAAGGTTTTACCCGTACCAGGAGGACCAACCATAAGTACACCTTTAGGAATACTACCACCTAATTTTTGGAACTTAGAAGGGTCACGTAAAAAGTCCACCAGCTCGGTTACATCGTCTTTGGCTTCATCACAGCCAGCCACATCAGCAAAAGTCGTTTTGACTTGATCTTCACTCATTAAACGGGCTTTACTTTTACCAAATGACATGGCGCCTTTGCCACCGCCACCTTGCATCTGACGCATGAAGAAAATCCACACACCAATTAGCAGTATCATAGGGAACCAAGAAATGAAAATGCTTGCTAAAAACGATTGTTCCTCAGGTTTAACACCTTTGACATTTACATCGCTTTTTAACAAATCATTTAAAATATCTTTATCATAGATCGGCATTATCGTTTGAAAACGCTCGCCACTATTTTTTATGCCAGTAATTGTGCCACTGCCACTTTCAATAGACACTTCTTGTATAGAGCCGCTGCGGGCATCTTTAACAAATTGACTGTAACTTGTTTGACGATCAACTTGATCGCCGCCATTAAAGCTCTGAAATACTGACATAAGCACAACTGCAATAACCAGCCAGAGTATTAGATTTTTCGCCATATCGCTCAAGGGGTTAACCTCTTGTATCCAATTAATTTAAATTCAACTAAACGCCAAGCAACTGTACTACAGTTTGTATCCAGTCGCTACTATATATACTTCCCGAGAACGGGGACGCGAGGCATCCGGTTTACGTATCTTCACTGCTTTAAAACTATTACGTACATCTTGCAAATATTGATCAAAGCCTTCACCTTGGAATACTTTAACAATAAACGCGCCATTTTTCTTTAAAACTTGGTGGCACATATCAAGTGCAAGCTCAACCAAGTACATGCTACCTGCCTGATCAACCGAGTTATTGCCACTCATGTTAGGTGCCATATCAGACAATACCACATCTACATTTTTACCATCAATGCGTTTTAATAGCGCATTAAGTACAGCCTCTTCACGAAAGTCACCTTGTAAAAAGTCAACACCCGCTAATGAATCCATAGGTAAAATATCACACGCAACCACTTGCCCTTTGTCACCTACTTTTTCTGCTAAGTATTGTGACCAACTCCCTGGAGCTGCGCCTAAATCAACCACTGTCATTGCTGGACGCAATAACTTATCTCTGTTTTGGATTTCGTCTAATTTGAAAACAGCTCGAGAGCGCCAGCCTTTTTTTTGCGCTTCTTGAACATATTTATCATCAAAATGTTCTTTAAGCCAACGCTGTGAACTGGCTGACTGTTTTTTATTTGTCATAAATTAACACGCAACTAATTAGTAATATTCTCTAGATGGCGTTAGAATACCCTTAATTCAAGCCATATTCAGCAAAATTTGTAATATCATGACATTATCAAACAAACAAAAGCAGTTTTTAAAAGGTCAGGCACATAGCCTTAAGCCTGTAGTTTTACTAGGTTCTAACGGTTTAACCGAAGGCGTAGTAGTTGAAATCCAAAGCGCATTAGAAATTCACGAATTAATTAAAGTGAAAGTGCCAACTGACGATCGTGAAACCAAAAAGCTTATTTTTGATGCCATTGTTCGCGAAACAGGGGCTACCAAATTACAAACAATCGGTCATACGATTGTGCTTTACCGTCAAAGCCCTGAGAAAAAAATTCAGTTGCCTCGCGGCTAATAATCCGTTTAAAAATCCTAAAAAACCAGCTTCGGCTGGTTTTTTTGTACATGATTAAAAATCCATTGTTCGCAATTTTGATCTGTAGTTGCCATCCTCAAGCTTATTAAGCAAATAATAGTGCCCGTATTGCTCCTCATCCATATTTTCAATCGCTTGGTTACTTAATAATGAAGCCAGTTGCGGTGTGGTATTACTATGCCCTATAACCACTACAACGCCGTCTTGTGCCAACAACTGATTTTTCAATGCCGTTAAATCTGCAGCATTATAGGTAATCGTTTTAATATTAAAATATGCGGCTAAGGGTGCTGCAGTACTTAATGTGCGGTTATAATTACTACTGTATAACGTTATGTGTGGATGAATGTTAACCAACGAAACCAAATACTCAGCACGCGCCTGCCCTTGCTCTGTTAAATATGGATTACTGCCTATTTGTTTTTCACTATGGCGAAACAAATAAAGTTGTTCAGGCGCAGAAAAAGCAGGATGGCAAACGAGTAACAGTAATGCTACCCATGCTGACTTTATCAATGAGCTCATTATTTTTTGCCTCGTTTGTATGCCAATAAACGGTCTATGAATTCCGTGGTAAGCTCATTAATAAGGCCTGTTTCTGCATTTAAAATTAAGCTAAAGCCTACGTTTAAATGCGGAAAAACCACTAAATCACTTCGGTATCCTTGTACCCAGCCACTGTGATAGTAAAGCGTTTCATCATTATAATCATACACACGCCAACCCAGCCCATAATAGGCTTCATTCATGTGTTCTCGCCACACCCGTCGATAACGTTCTTTTTTAGTGTGCGTGTACGGACGCGTTTGGGTAGCTAATGCGTCTAATGATAATACCGCTGGATATTGTCCTAATTGCGCATTTAACCAAATAGCCATATCTGATGCACTGGCGTTAACCCCTGCCGCGGGTGCAACTTTGTAATAATTCTTTTTTAAACGGGCGCTATACCAACGCTTTTTACCACGCACGTGAGGGTGTGCATAGTTATTATCTTGCACCATGGCATCGTAACCTAAACTAGCATCACTCATTTCTAAAGGGGTAAAAAACGCGTCATTGAGCCACTGGGTATAGGTTTTGTTGGTGCTTTTTAAAATCACGTCGTCAATTAAGCTAAACATCACATTTTGATAACCATAACAATCACCGGGGTCACAAATGGGTTTGACACTCAATAGTTTTTCAACAATGTCGTTATAGCCCATTCGCGATTCGATTAAGTTATCGTAAGCATTGGGCACTAACCCACTAGAATGGCTTAAAATATGAAAAACTTTTAAATCATCTTTATAATCAGTTTGCTTAAAGTCAGGTAAATAGTGACTAACAGGTAAATAAAGGTTGAGCCGCTGTTCATTTGCAAGTTTAGCCGCTAACGACCCTGCAAATGTTTTCGATACTGAAGCTAAACGAAATCGAGTGTGCGGATTAATTTTTTGTCCACTGCGTACCTTTGTATGGCCCATAGTATGGATATAGTCACGCGCTTGGGAGTTGACAATAGAAAGCGCTCCTCCTGGGATTTTTTTTATTTTTAGTTTTTTTTCTGTATAGCGTCCATAACTTTTAACAAATGCTTCCCAATCAGGATCTGTGCTTGCGCTCGCCTGCAAATGCGTCCCCATAAGGCACACAGCAAAAAAGTAAAAGGGTAAGGTGTTAAAATACTTCATTCTTAGCTAATTTTTCTTTTTTAGTCATAATCGACCGTTATAATATCATGAACTTTTGTTCGGACTAACGTACAATATGTCCGAACAATGGCTTTTGAGTGGATGTAAAATATTTATGCGTTTTTTAGTTGTATCACTTTTTATAATATTAGCGTCAGGTTGTGCTGTCGTTAAACAACCCGCAGAGCCTTTAGCAATGCCTGCAAAGCCTATGCTTAAGAGCCAAACTTACCAGTTAAAGTATGAAACTGAGCATGCTTCACCAAAAGTGAAGTCGGTGCAATTACCTGCTCACAACGTGAAAAAAAATCAAACCGTTAGAGTAATTGTAGACCGTGCAAGCGTCACAGACACTTTAGTCTCTCAAATAAGCCAAGCCTTAATTGATAAACAACTTAAGGTGACCACAAGCGAGAATAGCGATTACACGTTAGCCATTCATCAAGTTGATCTGGAATTTGTAGATGATGCCAAGTACACCTTAGCGCAACCAGAAAAACCATATTCACTGTTTTCAAAAGTTGCGCAGCAATTTCCTTCGCAACAATGCGCAAATATATTAGCCCAAGTTAGCATGCGACTTACTCACAAAGCATCAGGCGATGTGGTGTGGTTTGCTAAATCATCAATTGACAGTGCAAGCTTTCATCGTGAACCTCTAGTTTATAGCTTCAGCGAAGAAAAGAAGATCACTAATGAGCTGGAAGTTGTTGCATTTATACATAAGCACAACACCGAGCAGGCTCGCCTAAAGCGAGCTGAACTTAATAGTGAAGTAACAGCCCCTGCGTATAAAACCATTACGAAACTGAGTCGTTTAACTAAATTAAATGGGCCATGTACACGCACCGAAATAAGCGCGCTCACTCCCATGATGCAATTTTATCTAAGCAGTATTCTTATTGATAAAATTAAAGTTCAGTAGTTGTTAGGACGACCGCTACATTTTTTTACAGATTTAGCCAAGAGTTTGACAATATACTAGGGTCTGCTGACCTTTCAAGGTTAAATTTGCAGCAGTCTGTTTGGTATTTAGGCAAGGCAGAGCCTATGTGGTGTGGTTATTCCCCATAAATAGGCGATAACGCAGCATCAATGCCAAACAGGCGCTGCCCGAAGGGTTCTGCCTAGGGGCGATTTACTCTTTGTTGCCTACATGGATGTAGGTAAGGGGCGTGAGCAGGACGCGGAAGCTTTGCTCGGTTTTTACTTAGCCCACTAGGTTACAAACCTCGCGCCGCGATTAAACCGCCCCTAGTTTGAACAAATTTTAATCCGCAAAGGTCAACAGACCCTAGCCTCTTTAGCAAACTCTAATTAAGGTTCCAAGGATGACGCATACTTCACTTAAACAATCTTTTGGTTGTGCAGCCTTATTAGTTGCCGCCATTTTTAGTACTCAAAGCAACGCCAGCAATCGTTACTATGCCGATAATACCTTAGAGCCCACAACTGGGTTTGCTTGGGATTGGAGTGCTGGTGCGGGTTATTACATTGAAGACTCTTATTTAGTTGGCATGAACTCCTATGATGTTGGCGCAGAGCTAGATTTGAGTCTTGCCGTTTCTTACGATAATTTTTATCTTGATTTTGACCATAATCAGCTCAGCGGTGGACTTGTTTTGGGCTATAGCTTAATTAACAAATATGATTGGGGCCTTGATTTATTAGGTACCAATATTCAAGCGGGGTTTGATGAGCAAGGTTTAGGCTTTTACAACGACGGGGTAATTGATCCACTGCGTGGTATAAAAAAGCGTAACTATGATTTTGACACCGGCCTTCGATTAACACGCCGATTTGAAAATTCACAAATTTCCCTTGAATACTTACATGATATATCTGGTGCTCATAACGGCTGGGTTGCCAATGTGTTTTTCAGCCATATTCAACCTTGGCGCAATTGGGAGTTTCGCTCCGGAATTGGCCTAAGCGCCTACTCTGCTGATTTTACAAACTATTACTTTGGTATTGATAGCGATGAAGCAAACGCAACCCGTCCTATTTATAATACCGACGCCAGTACCAGTATTATGTTTGAATTTCATGCTGAATATCCAATTAATCAAGATTGGGTATTTTTAGCAGGCTGGTTAACTACATGGTTTTCAAAAGAAATTGATGACAGCCCAATTATTTCCCAAGGATATCAACACAAAGCCAAGGTAGGCCTGCGTTATGTACTTTAGATTTTTTTACTGTTTGTTGTTTACATACTCAGGCTCTTTGCTTGCAGTGACAACACAAGCGCCCAGTGAGCTTACTGCCGTACCGGATACCTGTGTCGCCTTACGTGAAGGACGCCATTGTTACGCCGATGTGGTTTTGTCATGGCAGCAACCGGAAGTGGGGAATTATTGCTTACGCGGCGCGACTTCAAAGTACATTATGCAGTGCTGGCTTAAACAGCGACAAGGTTCGTTTAATTATGCTTTTGACTCAACACAAAGCATTTCATTTGAGCTATTTGATAGTAATACATCACAAGTCATTGCTGTAAGCGAAGTAAAACTACAATGGGTGTATCAAAATAGGCAAAAAAAGCGGCGCTGGCGATTATTTTAAATCAGCCAACTATTAAACATATTTTACTAGCTAAAATATCATTTAGGTATACGAAGAAAGCTTATGGATAATTACGGTACTATTTTACTGGTTGAAGATGATATCTCTCTTGCACAATGGGTGACTGAGTATTTAACTGAGCAAGGTTATATTGTGCATGTGTGTCATCGCGGTGATGAGGTTGTAAGCCAAGTAAAGCATTTAAATCCACAACTTATTTTACTCGACATTATGTTACCCGGACTTGATGGTATTAGTGTATGTCGTGAGTTACGAAGCTTTTATCATGCCCCTATAATTATGCTCACCGCACGAGATGAAGAAATGGATGAGGTCATTGGGCTTGAAGTCGGTGCTACCGATTACATAATAAAACCTGTTCGCCCTCGTGCATTGCTTGCCCGTATTAAGTCGGCTTTACGTTACAGCAACGACATGCCTAACACTGATGCTCAAACGAGTATAATCAATATCGGTCAATTAAGTATTAATACCGAATCGCGTAACGTCACACTCAATCAACAAGATATAAATATTTCAAGCGCAGAGTACTTATTACTGCATTATTTAGCGAGCAACGCTGGGCAAGTGGTATCGCGTGATGCGGTATTTAAAGCAACCAAAGGCAGGGAGTATGATGGCTTAGATAGAAGCGTTGATGTACTTATTTCTGCTTTACGTAAAAAGTTTAATGATGATCCGCAAAAACCAGAAAAAATAAAAACTATTTGGGGCCGTGGTTACTTATTCGTGACTACAGCGTGGTAACTTTTAATACCAGAGTGCTTATAAATAAACGTCACTTTAATGTACCAAGCCTGCGCTATTAATATGGAATAGCATCAATGAAAAAGTTTTATATTTCACTACTGGGCAGTGCGCTGCTTTCAATTATTGTTTTAGGTTGGCTCATTGATGCATTTAGTCAACAAGCGCATGCGCCACTCGATGAGTTTAGTTTACAAAGCCAAATTATTGTTGGTTTAAGTGAACAACTCACGGCTATAAAACCACAAGCACGCCCTGAGCAGGTAACTCAGTTAGCCAGAGATTTTAATCTAGCTCTTAACTACAAATTAAACCAGTCGCTCGCACTGCCATCAGAGTTATTAGATAAAATGCAAACCCAAGGCGGGTTAATACTCGAGGACGAGCAAGGCTTTTACATGCTCTACACGAATGATGCATTGAGCCCTTATCATTTAACCATGCGTTTAGATAAACCTTACGAAAACACACAGCGAAACGACATAATTTTAACACTGCTATTTTATACTGGCTTATGTGTTTTTATGGGCTTTATTATTACCCCTTTAGCAAAACGCCTCACGGTATTAAATGATGCGGCAAAACAGTTCGCATCCGGTAATGTTAAAGCCCGAATTAAGCCCTCTCGTTTTACCTATATAAAAGATGTGGAACTGACTTTTAACCGTATGGCGAGCCAAATTGAAAAGTTAGTTGCTGAAAATAAACTGATGGCCTCAAGCCTATCCCATGACATTAGAACTCCAATAGCCTGCTTACGCTTTGGTGTTGACGCCGCCCTTGATACTCATGACGAGAGTAAAATAAAGCATTATTTAACCCGTATGGAGACCGATTTGGATCATATGGAGTCAATGTTAAAAAGCTATTTAGCGTTTGCTACTTTGGAACAAAATGCCAATAAACTTACTTACTCATCAGCAAATATTAAACATTACCTCAGTGATATTATGTCGCAACTTGAACCTAAAATAGTCGCACGTTCGCTCAAAATCTCTTTAGAGTGCGATGATCATACTATATATGCGGACTTACATTGGCTAGCAAGAGCAATCGCTAACTTAATTAATAATGCCTGCGATTTTGCACATCATCACATTAAAGTAACAGCTTCAGTGCAAGAACACGTTTTAGTTATTAGCATTGCCGATGATGGCCCAGGAATAGCTCAAGAAAATAACCATAAAGTATTTAGCCCGTTCTTTCGTGAACGTAGCCACCGCAATCGCAGTGACAATAGTTACGGACTCGGGTTAGCGATCGTTGCCAAAGTAGCCGATTGGCATCATGGTACTGTAGCAGTAAGCAAAAGCGAGCAACTTGGTGGAGCCTGCTTTACATTAAGTATTGCTCAGCTTGAAGGTTAATCAACCAAGCACTATCGCTTCTAACTAACGCAATATAATTAAAGAAATCGTGCTATTTATAATCAAAATACGCACGTGTTATTTATATCTGAAAATAAAACGCAATAATTGTGCGACTTAGTCAAATAAGCACTTTTTATTTATTTACAATTCCAGTAGATTGTCAGCGGCGTCAAAAAATAGAGAAGCAGAATAATATGAGTGCAGTCAGAGGTGAGTTTAGCTCCCGCTTTGGTTTTATAATGGCCGCAGCAGGGTCTGCTGTTGGGCTTGGTAATATTTGGGGTTTCCCAACACAAACAGCAAGTAATGGGGGGGCTGCCTTTTTAGTCGCGTACTTAGTACTAGCCTTCTTTTTAGCCTATCCCGCTTTAATGGCAGAACTGATGATAGGTCGCCATGGACAAGCTAATGCGGTTTCTTCATTAACTAAATTAACCACTAAACCTTGGCAAAAGCAGTTTGCTTTTGCTGTTGGCTTTGGCGGTATTTTATGTGCAGGTTTTATACTCAGCTTTTATGCGATTGTTGCTGGTTGGATGTTAAGTGCAACTCTGGAGCCTGTAACCACACTCATAGGTGCTGATGCTGCATCTTCGTGGCTAAGTGAACAGTCACTTACACGTAATATTCTTTTTACTGTGGTATTTATTATTTTAACCGTTGCTATTATTAGCCGCGGTGTTGAAAACGGTATTGAAAAGTGGTCAAAACGTTTAATGCCTGCTCTGCTCGGAATTTTGTTTGCTTTAATTGCCTATGTAATGACTCAAGAAGGGGCTGTTGAGGGGTTAAAAGCTTACTTAGTCCCCGATTTTTCTTCTATTTTTGATCCTACGTTATTAGTCAGTGCATTAGGGCAAGCCTTCTTTTCATTATCACTGGGTACCAGTGTAATGATTATTTATGGCTCATATATCAGTAAAAAGGAAAACCTCGTCTCTTTGGGTGCTTATGTTACGCTTATTGATGTATTTATAGCATTTGTAGCGGGCTTACTGATTATCCCCGCTATGTATGTTGCACAAGCACAAGGTGTTGAAATATTCTCGTCAACAACAGGCAAGCTGCTCTCAGAAGACACTTTAGTATTTCAGGTTTTACCCGCCCTATTTGATGGTATGGGTGGTGTTGGTTTATTTGTTGGCTTCGCTTTTTTTGCATTAATGAGTATTGCCGCACTGACCTCGTCTATTTCAATGCTTGAAGCGCCGGTGTCGTACACTGTAGAGCGTTTTGCAATGAAGCGTGTGCAAGCCACGTGGTTAATTGGTGCTTTGATTGCCATTGTCAGTATTACCATTGTATGTAACCTAGGCGCGTTATTTGGCTTAGTGATCACCTTAACTACTAAAGTCGCGCAACCGTTATTAGGACTTATGTGTTGTATTTTTGTAGGGTGGATCTGGTATAGGTCATCACTGCTCAAAGCAATCCAACAAGGTAACCCTGAAGTACATAACACCTTATTTTGGAAAATATGGCCTTGGTACACTAAGTTTGTATGCCCTCTCGCCATTAGCCTAGTATTCTTACATTCTTTACTAAGCTAAAAATAGAATATAAAAAAGGCCGCATGAATGCGTAATGCCGATCAGTTAAGAATATTTTTGATCGGTTGACTGATCTTTTTAACGCTTTCAAAATCCGATATCTGTCTCTGGTATCGGATTTTTTTTATGCGCTTTGAAAATGAATTAGCGGTCGCTTTTAACTCTTGTGGTAGTTTTCATACATTCGAAAAATATGCTGAGCTACTTTCCCCTCAACTTATTCAGCAAGGCTTTGAACAAGCTGGT